>PGXB01000082.1 GCA_002838945.1 candidate division Zixibacteria bacterium HGW-Zixibacteria-1 | reverse complement strand
GGCCATGCAACGATTGAATGGATGCGGTGTTGATCATTTTCCATATTGAGTAAAGCATCTACCAGATGATCCTCCAGAGCATCAATGCTATCAAAGACCCGGTTGTGAAACGATTTTTCCCGTAAATCATCCCAAACATGCTCAACAGGATTAAGCTCCGGTGAATATGACGGCAGGCTCAGCATAATAATGTTATTGGGGAGTTTGATTGATTTATTCTTATGCCAACCAGCACCGTCAAGGATCATGACAATTCGGTCACCTGGGTATCGCCCAGCCACCTCGTCAAGAAATATTTGCATGCACTCTCCATTGACGTGGGGGAGTATCAGAGAATCCATTCTTCCGTCAGATACAGAAACTGCCGTATAGGCATACGTATATTCGTGGCTCACCATTGAATGGCAAACAGGGCGGAATGGCTTCGGACACCAACAATACCTTGTATCGGAGATCCGACCGAAACGTGCCTCATCCATGAACATCACACGGATCGGCTCTTTCCACGTTTCTTTGATTTCAGCAATATGGCTGGGGAGTTTTTTTTCCACTCTTCCTGAGCTATCACATCAGACCTGGGATGCCGTTTGTCCGGTGCAAGTTTCCGCCAGCCATGCCGATGAAGGAGATTGTAAGTAGATGACAACGGAACATTGCGATCCAGACGCTTATCCAGAGCCTGCTTTATTTCACTGACAACAAGAATACCCCCTGCTTTAGCCTTATCAAGAAAAGAGAAAAGAAATTCCTTCTCTTCCTCAAGGCTCATGTTCTCCCGACGACGCCCACCCTTTGACGATTTTTCCTCTCTACGAATCCCGCCTTCCTGTATGAAACGATTGCGTAACTGGCTTGCCCATCCAGGTGATACACCAATTGCCCGTGCTGTCTGCTCAATGGACATGCCATACTCCAATGGAAAAACTACTGCCTGAGCTTGTCTCAATTCTTCCGCCGTCCTTGCCCTTGCTAAGCATCCCTTGGCACATTCCAGCAAATCC
>PGXB01000081.1 GCA_002838945.1 candidate division Zixibacteria bacterium HGW-Zixibacteria-1 | reverse complement strand
CCTGTGATGACCCCCATATCGGCGACCACCACGACTCTACCCGTATCGTAATTCCTTCTGACCTCGCCGATGACGGAGCGGAACGTTTCCTTATCCAGCTTATTACCGGGAAAAAGCTCATAATGGAGCGGAATCCCGTCCGCGTCCATCGCAAGACCCATTTGGACGACCGGATTATGACGATGCTCTTTCGATCTGCCGTATTTGCGAAATTCATCCGCCTCATCGACCTCAAAGTAGAAATTCGTGACATCATAGTAGATCGTCTTTGTGTTGCTCCCGTATTTCTCTGCGATCTGCCCGTGCAGATACCGCTGGAACTCTTTAGCGATCTTCGCATAATGCGAAAGGGCACGGTACACATCCGCAAGCGAAAAATTGAAGCGCTCAAAATAGCGGCCCTTCTCCTCGAACGCCTTCTTTTTGGAGCCGGGCGAGAGCAGTCTGGAGACGACAAGCAGCATCATGATGGAATTGGTGTTGAACCTGAAATCTTCATTGCGTGCCCGGTTGTTGAAAAAGCGATGCAGACCGAGTTCATGGTAGATCTTTAAAATCGCGGCATAGCCGAAGTTTTTTCTGTCATCGGTCCCTTGAGCAAGCTGTTCATCCATGTTGATGTTCAGTGTCAGCTTCTTCTTTGCGCTTTCTTCCTCCGTCATCTTACGAGCTACTTTTTTGAAATGAGCGATGGGATCGTCATATTCCTTTTCCAGCTCATCCAAGTAGCCCAAGGATTTGATGGTGCGATCAGTAGAAATATTTGTCTTTGGATTTCTGTATTTCTGGGCGATCACAAGATAGGTTCTTCCTGATTCTTTTCGATACGTTTTTTTGAGATACATAACGAAGATCCCTCCTAACTAAGCGGTAACGGCTATAGTCCTATTATAACATATTGTGCCAAATTATGCCACAAAAAAATGTATTAAAATTAAAAAAAATTTCCCCCTGAAGCCTTATGCTGCAAGGGGTTCTGGTTTTCTCTATTCAACTATGCTGTCAAACTGGCG
>PGXB01000080.1 GCA_002838945.1 candidate division Zixibacteria bacterium HGW-Zixibacteria-1 | reverse complement strand
GGTAATGTGCTGAAAAATGGTTGGTAAGATTTTCGATTTTATTGCATATATTCCCGCATCAGCCCGAAGAGGAACTAGGCTCTGGTGGAGACCAACCTACAAGCAATAGGGTTGATGCTTGAACGGATGTACAAAGGCAGCCTCATTTTAGGGCTGCCTTTTTCTGTACAACCGGTAAGCAGCCATGGCTAAAAAAACTCATTTTTCGTTAGATAGGTAGATGTACCATTTGATGAAGTTGATTCTGTTCCGGATGGTTAATCCACGGTGCAGGTCAAGGTGGTTCTTTAGGTGGCTAAAGAAACCTTCAATGCCGTTGTTGGTGTTGGGGATGCTCGGGTTGGTTATGTAGTGAAACATATTGGGCAAGGCTCTTTTGATGGTGAGGTAGCTCCGTCGGAGCAATTTATGCGTGTACCAGTACCGTCCCGTATCCTGATTGAAGGTTTTTTCGCTCAGGTAGTCCTTGTGCCGATTTGCCCAGTCAACAAACTCTCTTGTCCAGTAGATTCTATCGTTTGCGGTTTTAATCTTTAGTATCTGCAGCACTAGCCCTCGTAGTTCTTGTCCTGCAAGATGTTTGGGGTACCGGGTGAGCCATATGAGGCACATCCGCTGAATGTGGACTAGGCATCGCTGTACAATCACCTCTGGTGCAGCGTCTTTTATGGCCTTCAAAATGCTTTTGTCTCCATCCGTGGTTATGCTTTCCAGGTGCACCCCAAGTGCTAGCAGGTTGCTGATGTCCTCCCGTATCTCACCGTAGTTCTCCCGATCAGAGAAACGGATCAGCTGCGTGTAGCCGTCCAGGTCATCTTGGTAGCAGATCAGGCAGAACTGCTTGAAGTATGTGCCGTCAACCCTGAGGTTCACGCCCTTGCGCTTAATGATCCGAACAGTAGGAGCCTGCGGCAGGATGGCATAGAAGGTGCGCTTTAGGGTGTCAATGGAAAGACCACTATCTCGACTTAATGTCTTGAGCGTCTGACGCTCTAACACCCATCTTCTGAACCAAACAAATCGATTTTTAATGCGCTGTTCGGGGCGATTGCGCGTAAAAAAGACTCCACAACTCTTACATTGAAATCTTTGCTTATTGCCTCTAATTCCCCAACGAATTACCGAGAGGCTACCACAAGCCCAACAGCGTTTTTTTTGAGTTTTTCATAATGCAAAAAAGTTTTATGAAACGAATTTCATAAAACTTTTTCTTATGTCAAGGAGGTTGGGCTTTTTAGAACTTTTCACCAACCATTTTTGCATATTATGCC
>PGXB01000079.1 GCA_002838945.1 candidate division Zixibacteria bacterium HGW-Zixibacteria-1 | reverse complement strand
CTTTGAGATTTGATATCCGGCAGTACCGTTGCGTGGTTTTCACACTGCTGTGCCCTAAAAGGTCCTGAATGGTGGAGAGGTCAGCATCGGCATTCAACATCTGGGTGGCCATCGTGTGCCGGAGATGATGACAGGATACTCGGACCTTCGCTTTGCGGGCATAATATTCCATGCGCTTCTGAATCCCACGGATGGAGATGGGTTGCCCCCTACATGCTCCTTTTTCCACGAGAAAGATTTTTCTAGCCCTGGATGCAGGCCGAACCCGTAAATAGGCCGCCAAGACATTAAGCGCATCATTGCTCATGTAGACGACCCGGTCTTTTGCCCCCTTGCCATCTTCAACCAGGACTGTCCTGCGGTTGACGTCTATAGCGCCTATGGCAAGATTCGCAACTTCTTCCACCCTTAACCCGCAGCGCAGCATTAGCATAAACATAGCTCGGTCACGGGGACCCTTCACGACTTCAAAAAAGTTCTTTACCTGTTCATCCCGTAGGTGCCGTGGAAGAGGTCTGGACATCTTTTGCATGTGACTCTTTCTGATGGGGTTGATGATGACCCTATCTTCCTCTTCCTTCAGGTAATGGTAGAACTGGCGAATGCCATCCAAATGGCAATTAACAGTTCTTCCACCGGAACATCCACCCAGACAACAAAATGCTTGATCATGTTCAGATAGTTCTTAACGGTATTCGGTGCACAGTTTCGCCTTTTCAAAAATCGCCTCCAGTTCAGGATCGCATCGGTCATTACCACGACTGTCCCCCCTTTCTATTATGGCCATGGCCTTAAAATATTCCTCTTCGCGGGTTTTATCGGTGAGCCGGGCATAGCGCCTTGTCTCTTCAATGTTGCGATGTCCCAACAATACCTGGAGACACTCCAGACGCATGCCGGCGTTGAGAAGCTCCGTGGCAAAGGTGTGGCGAAGAGTATGCAGGGTATACCCTTTGTGAGTTAATCCCGCTTTCACAATGTATTTTTCAAACCTGCACCGGGCTGTGCTGTACGACATCGTGTCCGTGTTCCCTCGACTGTAAAAAAGGTAGTCCTCCCAGGCATGCCTCTCCTCAAACCAGATCTTCAACGCAATAATGGCGTCCTCACTGAGATAAACCACTCGGCCCAGACGGTTCTTCTGAGCTTCGTAAATCTCTATCCTCCGCTCTTTGATGTGGACGTCTGTAACCTTCGTATTGAGTAGTTCCCCGATCCGCATTCCCGTTCTCAACAATACCAGGATCATGGCCCGGTCACGGTTGCCTTCAATGACAGAAAGCAGCTTCTGTAAATCATCGGGATCCATGGCCCGCGGCAGCCGCTCCGGCAACTGCAAGCGTATCCTCTTGCCAAAAACACCCAGGGAAACAATGCCTTCTTCCGCCATGTGGCGGAGAAAGGATTGAACACCTGTAAGTCTCATCCGGATAGTCGTAATCTTGATGCCTCTGTCCTGTTCATGCTCGATAAATGCCTCCACATCTCTCCTCGTCACTTCTTCAAGGCTTGTCTTGCCATTCGCCTTTAGCAGACCAAGAAAAATAAGTATGGTCCCCCAACGGCTAAACATGGTCCGCGGCCTGCGGTTACTGCGAGCCATATGGCGAAGATAACCCTCAACATGCTCCTTGCCGGGTAGATCCTCCCTGGACAGCTGCCTCAATATCTTAAGAAGCGCTTCTATGCTTCCATCAGAATGTGAGTAAAAACGGAGACGGGTCTGGTAATAATTGAAAGATTTTGGCGGCGGAATTGTATAATTATCTGAAGATATGACTGCCTCGTGTAAATCGACATCACTGTTTATCATCGCTATCTCCTTTTCTTAATTCAACAAGAAAAACAGATAGATGATGACAACCATCCTATGAACTGTCAACCATCATTTTGTTACGTATAGGTATTTG
>PGXB01000078.1 GCA_002838945.1 candidate division Zixibacteria bacterium HGW-Zixibacteria-1 | reverse complement strand
TGACCGAACGGGAACATAGGTAACAGATTGTTCTGGGTACATAGGTAACACTTTTATATCATACATAGGCCAAGGAGGTGGCCTATGGGATGGAAAGGAGTTACCGTGATGGACCAGAGAGTACGCTTCATTGCAGAGTACCTGAAAGGCTATTTTCCTTTTAGCGAACTGTGCCTTGAATTCAGTATCAGCAGGAAGACTGGCTATAAATGGGTTGAGCGATATGAACAGGGGGGATCCGCCGGCTTGGCGGACCGATCACGAAGGCCCCATTCCTGCCCCCATGAAACCAATAATGCCTTTATTGAGGCTCTCGTGCAGGCACGGATGAAACACCCAAGCTGGGGGCCGAAGAAATTACTTGAGATAATCGCTCCCCATTATAAGGTGTTACCGGCAATATCAACGGCAGCCGATATTCTGAAACGCAAAGGACTCATCTTTCCTGGAAAGAGAAGACTCCGGAGGAAACATCCCGGGTGTCCCAAGACCATAGCACAAGAATCCAACGATATTTGGACCGCGGACTATAAAGGGCACTTCAAGATGCGAAACGGTCTCTACTGTTATCCTTTAACCGTCTGTGACATGCGCAGTCGCTATCTCCTTGGCTGTCACGCCCATGAAGCCATTTCCTTACAAGAGACGAAACGTCACTTTACCGCGCTCTTCCACGAGTATGGCCTTCCACTCAGGATACGGACCGACAATGGCGTCCCCTTTGCCTCTAATGCCCTGGCACGATTGTCAACTCTCTCTGTCTGGTGGGTCAAGCTGGGCATATATCCGGAACAGATAGAGCCGGGTAAGCCCCAGCAGAACGGCAAGCATGAAAGGATGCACCGTACCTTAAAGAAAGAAGCGACCATCCCCCCTGAGAAGAATCTTCCTGCCCAGCAGGAACGATTTGATATTTTCCGGGAAGAATACAATACCGAAAGGCCCCATGAGGCCCTTTCTATGAAGACGCCTTCACACGTCTACTGCCCTTCCGAAAGAACGATGCCGAAGAAATTAGGACATTATGATTATCCCAACCATTTTGAGGTACGACGGGTGAGCAGGAACTCAGGCATACGCTGGAAGAGTCGCTGGGTTCAGGTCAGCAGTACCCTTGCGGAAGAATATATTGGCTTTGAAGAAGTGGAGGATGGTATACATAACGTATATTTCTGTGAGCTGCTTATCGGGAGATTCATCGAAGAGGACATGAAGATCGAGGATGTGATCAAGCGTGTGCCGATACGACAGACCCTCGTTGAATGCGGTAATCCTCGGACACGAAGAAAAGTGTCACCTATGTCCCTGGAATAAAGTGTAACCCATGTACCCGGATCATACC
>PGXB01000077.1 GCA_002838945.1 candidate division Zixibacteria bacterium HGW-Zixibacteria-1 | reverse complement strand
CTGACCGTCCAGGTCCCTTCCTCCCCGACAGAGAGGTCTGTTGATTCAGCGAAAAAGCTTATTTGAAGTTGGTTGATGGTTATATTGGAGGAATTGGCGTTTTCAGTTTTTGCACCGCCGTCATATACAACTTCCATCTCCATATGATCGCCTGATGAGGCATCACAGTTCGGGGTTGCCTTATATGTTCTGAAGATGGAACTATTCGCGGGGATAGTGAGAGCAGTCCAGACTAAAGTATGGGGCGACCCGACATTTTCAACTCCGCTTCCTGTATCGATAACATCGTAGCCCGTGGGCAGGGTAATGGTGAGCACAGCATCCGTAACATCCGTGGCATCAGGGTTATGTATCTCCACTTCCCAGGTGCCCTCCTCATTGACAAACAGGGCGGTGGACTGGACGCTGGTGAATTGAACCTCCAGATCTGCATAAGCTGCTGAAGGAATAAAGAGAAAAAAGAGGAATAACAAAAATACCATGCTCAAACTATAAACGCCCTTTTTTGTTAACCGGCTATTCATATATTTCAACTCCCCTGGCATCGGCGTAAAAAATGTCCTACCTCTATTAATGAAGCTCATAACATAAAACCCCTTTCTTTCTTCCTTTGTCATCAGTATAAAAGATACCGGAAACCCTGGATTCCTGCTTTCGCAGGAATGACAAAAAGGGTAGAAATTTGACTTTTTACGACGCCATCATTATTCTTTTATCTTTACCTGATAATAGAGCTCCCCCTTTTCGCCAGGTTTTAGTGTGATTACAGCGCAGGAAGCGGGTATATCTACGGTTACCACGGGAGCTGTAGCATTGGTGTAGCAGTCGGAAGTGGTGCCGCCGGCAAAGGTGAATTGTATCCACACCGAGTTTGCCCCGGCATTATAGGCATCAGGGACTAAATCCGTAAATGGCGGTATTGGGTCTGATATGATAATAGTGGAAAGGTCTTGAGTGCTGAAATTCTGAAAGGTAACCCTGTATTCAATAATCTCTCCCGGTGTGCCTTCTGCCTGATCTGAAAAGGTCCCTGACTGGGTTACATTCCTTGCCTCTTTTTTCATAAACAGTTTTGTGGCAATGGTAGTGATATCGGTTACGGTGCGTGAGACTTGAGGGTCGGAACGGAAGGTGGCGGTAACCTCGGTAATATCCACACTGTTTTCCGGCGTGTCGCAGGGGATAAAGAGTCTTATGGCGAAAGACTCCTCGTCATTTGCCCCGCCTTTGGCGTCAAGATGAATACTGGTAATGGGAGCGCCGGTGATATTTCCGTCGTCATCCACGAGATAAAAAAGATAGCTCAAACCAAGAGAGCTTGTTGCGGTAAGGTCAAAGTCATCAGCCACACTGCCGTTGTTTCTTAAAGTATGGATAT
>PGXB01000076.1 GCA_002838945.1 candidate division Zixibacteria bacterium HGW-Zixibacteria-1 | reverse complement strand
TCGGCGCTGGGCTATCGCACGCCAAATCAAATGGCAGAAACCTATAACTTAACCACGAGGACTCTCTTAGAAAAGGCTTGCTAAATGGGGAGCATTACAAGTGGTTGGAGGTGGAGATGCAAAAATAGAGGAATGGATTGAAAACCAGATGAAGGGCCGAAGTTGCGCAATTGTTCTAATCGGCGCAAATACAGCAAATAGGAAGTGGATAACATACGAGATTGCAAAGGCATGGAACAAGGGTATGGGCGTTCTTGGCATATACATTCACAACCTTAAAGACAAAGACGAGAAGCAATGCAGCAAGGGGGGAAACCCGCTTTACTACGTTAAGTTCAAGGAGTCCGGGAAGAGACTCTCGACAATCGCAAAAGCTTATGACCCACCGAGAACGACCAGTGCTGGAGTGTATAGCTACATCTCCGACCACATTGCGGAATGGATAGAGGAAGCCATTGAGATACGTAACAACGAATAAGCTACCGCTCAGTTGACAAGTTGGGTCGCTTGAGAAACAACCGATCATGAAAAGTCCGGCTAATGACATGACCGAATTCGAGGTGCTCCTAAGGAAGCAATCGGATTATCGGTGGGCACAATACCGCCATTTGGTAGAGTTTCTCAAATCAACGTATTCCCGCCAGACAAACTTCTTCGACATACACGCTACTGAGCATATTCTTCGAGTTCTTCACAATGTCGATATGCTCGTCCCCAAAGATCTAAAACGCAAGTGGACAGTAGACGAAATTTTCCTTTTTCTCTGTTCAGTCTGGCTACATGATATCGATATTCTTGAAGATTTCGATTCAAGCGAATCCTACAGGCATGCTCGAGTACTCCACGCAGAACGGAGCTATAAGTACGTTATCAGCATCAACGAAGTAATCCAGTTAGATGAGAAGGAAGCCAAGATCATTGCATCTATTGTAATGGGGCAAACATTGCCAGATCTGTGTGAATTGCCCGAGAAGAAGAGTATTGGTATCGGTGAAGTTATTTCTATTAGGCCATTGGCTGCCCTATTGAAACTGGCAGATGCGTTGGATACGGATTACCGTCGTATGCCCGATATCGTGAAGACATTATCGGGAATACCAAACAGCGCAGAGTGGTCTTTCAGAGAGAGCATCGAATGCCTTGAGATCGACAGCTCCGTTTGGGATATCATCGTTTACTCGACGCCAAAGTCCTTTGAAATGTTGGAAGATGTGCGGCGAGCGCTCTCGTGGGTAAATGAAACATTGGATGAAATCCGATCGGAGCTACGCAACCTCCGATTGCTTTACCGAAGGGTCGATTATGTCGTCGATGACACATATCTCCTTGAACTTGATAAAGTAACAAGGGCAGCGAAGAAGCAAGTACGAGAAGGTGCTCGCGTTATACATCAGATGGACATTGGAAAACTCTGCCCATTTACTGGAGCAGTTTGCAGCAAGATGGAAGAAACAGACGGCAGCATGGTCTTCATTGGAATGAAGTTCCCCCGATTTAGTGGACACGGAGAAAGGATACTATTATTATGATTCTTTCTCATCCTGAGTCCCGAAGGACAGGAGGTGTTCAGATGT
>PGXB01000075.1 GCA_002838945.1 candidate division Zixibacteria bacterium HGW-Zixibacteria-1 | reverse complement strand
GGCACTCGTGGCCCAAATCGAAATCCCCATCCCGCCCTTGGAAGAGCAGAAGAAAATTGCAGCGATCCTTAAAGAGCAGATGGCTGCGATAGAAAAAGCCCGCGAGACGGCGGAAGCAGAACTGAACACCATCTATGCTATTCCGACTGCCTTGCTTCGTCGGGCGTTCAGTGGAGAAGTATAGCTGTGGCAGAAATTTACCTCCATGGGAATAAACTTGAGAGCATTTTCGAATTGCTGGGCGAAAAAGAGAATTCAATTACATATAGTATTGGCTGGGCATTGGCAAATTGTAAATCTCTCCTTAATGAATTCCTAAAGAATGCACTAAACAGACCAGTAAATGATGATATTACGATAGTCCGGCTGCAGGAATTTCAGAAGGGTAGCGGGAAAACTGATATAGAAATACTGGGTAAGGGATTTCATATCATTGTGGAAGCCAAAAGAGGTTGGAAAGTCCCCGGCGAAGATCAATTAACCATGTATGCCAGTAGATTAAAGAGCAATCATCATAGTCATAATATGATTATAAGCATGTCGGAATGCTCACAGGAATATGCCTCTTTTCACCTTGGGAATAATACCCTGGGTATTCCTGTGCAACATTTAAGTTGGAAAGATATCGTTCTTTTTACAAAGAAAGTGACAAATGCCGCACATGCTGAAAAAAGACTCCTGTCGCAGTTAAGGTCCTATTTAGAAAGGATTGTTAATATGCAAAACCAATCGTCAAATATAGTGTATGTTGTATCTCTTAATCTTGGTAGACCTCCACAAAGTTCTATTTCTTGGATAGATATTGTCGAAAAAAAAGGCCTCTATTTTTATCCTACTAAAAGCAGGGGATGGCCAGCAGATACACCTAATTATATTGGATTTCGATATAACGGAAAACTTCAGTCTATTTATCATGTCGAATCCTGGAAAATCGTCGACGATCTTCATACCGAAATAGAAGAAATCGGCAAGGGGGTTTTGGATAATCCACATTATCTTTGTTCCCTTGGGCCAGCAATTAGGCCGAGCAAGGAGGTAAGGAGTGGCCGGGTGTATGGACCAGGACATTGCTATGTTATGTTTGACCTTTTATTGACCTGTGATACAATATCTGAGGCTGTTCAGAAAACAAATGAGCGTCTCAAAAAGGAAAACTAATGGGTAGAGTCGCCAATAATAAGCAAAAGAAAAATAATAATGGTAATGGCAGACGACTGGCCACGCAGCAGTCAGTGGATCAAGCTGTTAAAAGTATCTGTGATATAATGCGGCGTGGCAATTGCGCTGGCGCGATGCAGTATGTGCCTGAACTGACCTGGATACTATTTCTACGCATCCTTGATGAGAAAGAACACCAGGAGGAGCAGGAAGTCGCTGCATTGGGGGTGCAGTTTCGGCCATCGCTGGAGGCACCTTACCGCTGGCGGGATTGGGCCGCGCCACCAGAGGCATTACCCGAAGGACAGACGAATAAACGAGTCGAGCTTCAAAACTCACCGCAAAATTCTTTGTTCAACTTTGTCAATAACGACTTACTGCCGCACCTGAAGGACTTAAGAAATACCCCAGATGCATCGCCCCGCCAGAAAGTAATTAGCCAGATCATGACCGGAGTCGAGCGAGTGCGTATCGATACCGAGCGTAATTTTCTCGACGTTCTGGATAAAGTGCATCAGCTAACCACCGAGACAGTCGATGATACGCATGTTTTCACACTTTCTCAAGTTTATGAAGGGTTGCTTCTTAAAATGGGCGAGAAGGGCAACGACGGCGGTCAGTTCTTTACACCCCGCCAGGTTATCAAGGCGATGGTTCAGGTGATAGACCCAAAGGTTGATGAGACGATTTATGACCCCGGCTGTGGCACGGGAGGTTTTCTTGCACAGAGTTTTG
The DNA here is from genome assembly GCA_002838945.1 of candidate division Zixibacteria bacterium HGW-Zixibacteria-1. Classification (NCBI taxonomy): domain Bacteria; kingdom Pseudomonadati; phylum Candidatus Zixiibacteriota; species candidate division Zixibacteria bacterium HGW-Zixibacteria-1. The sequence goes on along the minus strand of PGXB01000075.1, from coordinate 1,742 downwards.
AGCATATCAGGGCCAATCTTGGCAATGATGCTACCGGTGAGCAGCTTGAAACACTCAAGCAACGAACTTTCTGGGGAAGAGAAAAAGAAAATATCGTTTATCCCATTGCTCTTGCCAATCTGATACTGCATGGTATTGATAAACCTAATCTATGGCATGGCAACACCCTGACCGGGCAGGAAAGCTATGGAGGCCTGTTCGAAGGTGCGCCGCAAACTTTTGACGTGGTATTGACAAATCCGCCATTCGGCGGCAAGGAAGCCCAAACAAATTTCGATTACAAGACCGGCGCCACGCAGGTGCTTTTCCTTCAGCATGTAATACGCAGCTTGCGTGATGGCGGACGCTGCGGGATTGTGCTGGATGAAGGGCTTCTTTTCCGCACCAATGAAGATGCCTTCGTCAAGACCAAGAGAAAATTATTAAATGATTGTGAATTGTGGTGTGTGTTGAGTCTGCCCGCGGGAGTGTTTACGGCGGCAGGTGCAGGAGTGAAGACAAATCTGTTGTTCTTTACGAAGGGTAAACGAACCAAAAAGATCTGGTATTATGATCTAACAGATGTAAAAGTCCGGAAGAAGACACCGCTGACGCTGAAGCACTTTGAAGATTTCTTCAAACAATTGGCCAAACGGGCTGATAGTGAACTGTCCTGGGTAGTGGATATGGACGAGCGCAAACGTGAAGCTGCCAAAGAGGCCCAGCCATTTAAGGATCAATCAACAACCAAATCCCAACAGGCAGCTCAGTGAAGCGAGCGACTTAAAGTCTTGAAGAAGGCCAAGCCCGGCAATAACAAGGCTATTGAGGAGGCTGAAACGAAGGTCAAGGAATTGACCCGTGAAGCAAGACAACTGGTGGCCAAGGCAAAGGAGATCGAGGACGCTGTCTATGATCTCAAGGCGGTCAACCCGAATAAAAAGCCTATAATCGACACACGCACCCCCGAAGAGCTCATGGAAATCATTGAAGCCGAGGGCAAGGAAATTGCCGAGGCTCTGGCTGCTCTGCGGCAAGGCGGCAAGAGAAATAATTCAGAAAACCGGTAAAACAAAGAATGGAACCAATAAGAAACATTGAGTCATTCTTAAAGTCAAAATGCGGAATAGGATCATATAAACTTCTTGACGATACACCACTCTACGATAATAGTCATTGTGCATGACAGGGAATCGTCATATTATTTTCTAAGGGCAAGACCAAGTGATTAACTCGGACCCAAAAATATTATTGGAGCAGCTGAAATCTCTATTTTTGTGCTGTGGATCTTCTATGTGCGCTGCGGTTGATAATTTGGTGAAAAGTTTTCGCTTCAAGCTAAAGCTGGAGATTAGCGGTGCAGAAAATCCCGGCTATTCACTCTTTGTAGAAATTGCCAGAAGATTAAATGTAGAATTCGAAATGGTTGAAATCCCTGCCATTCTCAAGCAAACCCCTTGGAAATGGCTTTCTGATCGAAATACAAAGAACTTGAGAGTCTGGATACCGAATATGGCATATCGGGAAGGCGATTTTCATGTCTTTTTTCCTTTTTATTTAAATTACCACCTTAGAGAATTAAAATTGCGTGATCCAGATTTTCCATCTCCCCAAATTGATAATCTTTATATGACCCTACTATGGCAGTTATGCTATGGGTACAGCTTGGTCTTCCCCTAAAAAAATGGACACATAGTTAAGATAGGGTAGCCGCCCGTTCGAAGTCAACTGGATTTTTAAAACCCAGGCTCGAATGACGGCGT
>PGXB01000074.1 GCA_002838945.1 candidate division Zixibacteria bacterium HGW-Zixibacteria-1 | reverse complement strand
TCAAACTGCCGCCGCTTTTCTCCCATTATGAACACCTCCTTAACCATAATTATAATACCCCATGCTTAATCCAGTGTCCACTTTTTTGGGGGAACCTCAAATCCCCGGAGGGGTTTCGACATTATCCGGAATAAAATAAGGACAAAACGCCATGCCAATCGCCAACCGCCTTTATAACGATCTGGCCTGGACCTGGCATATTATCAGCAAACCGGAAGATTATGTCGAGGAGGGCGAGAATTTTATTGATAAGATCAAGGCGCACTCGCAAATTGATGTCCGGGAAATTCTCAGTCTCGGGTGCGGCGGCGGCAATCTCGACTGGGTCCTCAAATGTGCCTTTAAAATCACCGGCGTCGATATCAGTGATTCGATGCTGGCCAATGCCCGCAAAATCAATCCTGAAAATGAATATCTCCAGGGCGATATGCGCACCGTCCGGCTGGGGCGGTTGTTCGATGCCGTCGTCATTCATGACGCCGTCAATTACATGCTCACTCCCGCCGATCTCAAAGCCGCCTTCGAAACAGCTTATAGACATCTTAAGCAGGGCGGCGTGATGATCACCTATGCCGAAGTATGGAAAGAGAATTTTAAGCAGAACCGCATCAGGCACCAAACCGAAGTCAAAGACAATATAGAGATTACCTTCATCGAAAACTTCTATGACCCCGATCCGGCCGACACAACATATGAAAGCACTTTCATTTATCTTATCAGAACAGATGGTAAGCTTCAAATCGAAACCGACCTGCATAATTGCGGTGTTTTTCCGCTGGAATTATGGCCGAAGACATTGAAAGAAATCGGCTTCGAAGTTATCGAAACCAGGTTCGATCATTCCGAGTTCGCCGAAGGCGAAGATTACCCGATGTTCATCGGGTTGAAAAAATAATCTTTCAGACATTATATTCTCAATTTGGAAACAAAACCATTTTTATATTGTTATTTGCTGTATTGTAATTAAAATTGACTTAAATAGGCGGGCTTAATATATGTTCCAAGGAATCGAATTCAAGAAATCAGACGGCTCTCCCGGAATCAGCGACCAGCTCAATGCCGCCCGGACCATTCTGGCCAATGAGCGCACGGTTCTGGCGTATATCCGCACATCCCTGACCCTGTTTGTCGCCGGAATAACGTTTATCAGGTTTTTCGATAACCTCATCGTCGAAATTATCGGCTGGGTTTTCCTCCCGATCGGAATAATCAACCTGGTCATTGGCGTCTATCGTTACCGGGCCACGCAAAAACATATCAATGAGCTCGATTTGCCGTTTCCGAAAACCAAAGAGTAAATTATTTTTAGTGGCGCCGAGGGGATTGCGGTAAATCTTCTATAGGGCAAATCCCATACTTTCTTGCTGTTTTTTTTCATTTTTATCCCAAATATCACTCGTTTGGCGGTTGTAATTGGCTGTAATGCAATGTCTTGCAATGACGGTTCCGCTGGCGGCTTTGATCGGCATTTTGCTTGCATCCATATTATCCGGATAAATATGTTCCAGATTGGAATGGTGTATGATTAAGATAAGATTCACGCTGACCATGCACGATGTCGTTGTCAACGGCGAAAATGTCGGGACCCTGATAGTGGATTGGCTGGCCGACACCGACTATGAAGAAGTCGCGGCAGTATCGCGGGCGTGGCTGGACTCACGCGAGGATTTTGCCTACCAGTTAACCGGCATTAAGGATTTCAGCGATTTGACACTTCAGATGGCCCATGCCTGAGATGAAACCTATTTGCCCCCGGTCATCCGTTCGATCTCGTCAAGGAGTACCTTCTCGAGATCCTTCTCGGGGATTTTGCGGATAATCTCACCCCTTTTGAATAACAGCCCCAACCCATCGCCGCCGGTGATGCCGACATCGGCCGCCGATGCCTCACCCGGCCCGTTGACCACACAGCCCATCACCGCCACTTTGAGCGATGTCTTATAATGCCGCGTTTTTTGCTCGATCGATTCGGCCAGTCTAATCAGGTCGATCTGGCAGCGTCCGCAGGTGGGGCAGGAGATAACCTCCACGCCTTCCTTCTTTAGTTCCAGTGCCTTGAGAATCGCTTTGCCGACGCGGATTTCCTCGAGCGGATCAGCCGACAACGAAACTCGAATCGTGTCGCCGAGGCCGTTTATCAGAAGCGCCCCCACGCCGACCGAGGATTTAATCGTTCCGGTCTGAAGCGTCCCGGCTTCGGTGATCCCCAGGTGAAACGGATAATCGGTCTTTTCGGCCAGCATCAGATGCGCCCAATAGGTTGTATTGACCGAGGATGATTTCAGCGCCACCACGATATCATGAAAATCGCAGCTCTCGAGAATTTCGATTTGCCGCAACGCCCCGATGACGAATGCCTCCGGGTTGTCATGGCCGTACTTTTCGACCAGATCCTTTGGCAGTGACCCCGAATTGACCCCGACCCGAATCGGAATACCGGCATCTTTGGCCGCCCTGGTCACTTCGCGAACCTTCCAGTCTTCGCCGATATTGCCCGGATTGATGCGGATTTTATCCACCCCTTGTTTGATAGCTTCAAGCGCCAGCTTGTATTTGAAATGAATATCGGCCACCAGTGGGATGTTTATCTGCGCTTTGATTTCGCCAAGATTGAGCGCCGCTTCTTCATCGGGAACCGCCACCCGGACAATATCGCAGCCGGCTTCGGCCAGCGCCTTTATCTGGGCGACGGTCGCGGCCGTGTCGCGCGTGTCGGTGTTGGTCATCGACTGCACCGAAACCGGAAAGCCGCCGCCGATTATCACGCTGCCCGCTTTGACGGCGCGGCTTTTTCTTCGCCCGGGAGGATATTTCAATTCCATATATATCTTGACCTCAAAGCTTCCTGGCCGTAATTTACGCCTTTTACGGAGAATATCAACCGAAAGTTGGTTTATGTCAATCTGGCGGGTTTTATTGGCGATGGTTTTACTGGCGGCGGCCTTTTACGGCTATTCTTATTTCAGGGACAAGGCGGTTGACAAAAAGGCGGCCGAGTATCGCCGGTTTGCTTCTGTGACGGCCGAGACCTCGGTGGCGGCCGAGTTGTACCGCAACTATCATGATTCTTTTCTGGTGGCCAGGGATTCCATTTTGAATAAATATGCCATGACCCTCGAAGACATCGCCGCGTTCCGCGCCAGAATCAGCAAAAACCAGCCGGAGTGGGGGAAGGTCTGGTTCCTGGTTGATTCCATCAATGACTCGCTGGTGAAAGCGCAGTTCGATCGAATGAAAGCCGCCAAAGACACCACCTCCGATTCACTGGCAAAATTACCATCAAAATGATGCAGTCCCGTAATTTCGGGAGGGCAAAATTTCCTTGTAATTTTCTTTCTATCTTTTGCTTACACGGAATTGGCTTTGTTTTTGCGTTTTTAAAAAAACGAATATCCATTCCCCGGCAAGACCGGGTAGGTCGAAATCCCCGCAATCCCCGATTATCATCGGGGATGAAGGGGTTTCGACAATTTGTGTTTCGCTTTTAGCCATAGTTATATCATGCTCCCTCTATAATACCCCCCGACGATCGATTTACCATCAAAGTGATGGTGTTTTTGTAATGAAATATGTTTTAAGAAACCCGGAGCGAAGTTCCGGGGCGCAAGTGGAAGCTGTATCTATTTCAGTAAAAAACGTGAGACTTTCTTTAGGGTTTTTTCAAAATCTCTTTTTAATGAGTGCTCCCAGATAACCTGTACAGTCCATCCTTGAGCACGTAACTGGCGTATTTTACGTTGATCGCGAATTCTATTTTGCTCAATCTTCTTTCGCCAGAAGTCGTTAGGTAACTTGTCATACCAAGTTGAAAGACGCCATCCATGCCAGAAATCGCTATGTATGAAGATTGCTTTCTTTTTTGAGGGACAAGCGATGTCAGGCGTCCCAGGGGCTTTTTTATAATGTTTTTGGAAATAGATACCGGCCCCGCGTAGTTGTTTAAACACGAGAAGTTCAATCCTGCTATTTTTTGATCGCACTTTACTCATTAAGTAACTGCGTTGCTTCCTGCTTAGTTTATCAGCCATAACTTAAGTCTTGTGCAAATACTAATTTAGTTGTTGCCTCCCGCCAATAGCTGCCTTACTCTTGCTTTAATATTATCGTAAATCGATGTAAGCTTGGTTTTTGCCTGGCTGGTCAATCTCGCAGTGTGCATTAATGCGTCACGTATTGGTTTGTATTGTTTGGAATCATTGGGGAGGCAATTCTGACTACCTTGTTGTCTATCTACAAGATTAGCGAGGCCAGACATTTCCAGATAACTGATGTCTTCGTTATTTTGTCTGATATCAATGCTGATATTGCCGGCTAATTTGTTTTCTTTTTCTCGTTTCTGCCATTGAGCTATGTCTCGATTTGGTCTTCCCCTAAAAAAATGGACACATAGTTAAGATAGGGTAGCCGCCCGTTCGAAGTCAACTGGATTTTTAAAACCCAGGCTCGAATGACG
>PGXB01000073.1 GCA_002838945.1 candidate division Zixibacteria bacterium HGW-Zixibacteria-1 | reverse complement strand
GTAACAAATATGGCCAAAATCAGCCCCAAACTGACCCCGCCCGCCAAATCCCCGCCTTTCCCATAACAACCCCGCCAGGCAGCCCGCACCACCCGCCAGCCAACCCCAATAACCAAACCGGGAGAATTATTCAATCACTCCCAAACCCCAGCCGAAACCGCCCTAAAGCGCGGCCCAGAACCTCCCGTCGGATCCGCCCCACATAGCAAAGATTGTGAATCCATTCACAAACTTACTCTCCCGCAGCCCTCCCGACCAACCCCGAAGAACTTTCGACTTTGTGACAACCTTTCACAAAGTCCGACACCTTGATATGCCCCGACAAAGATAACCGGAGACAATTATGCCGCCATTGACCAACACCACCCACCCGCCCGCCTGTCCAGCCGGACTGATCCCGAACCAAATCCGGCCGCCCCAACGACCCCCGAGCCTCTCCGGTCATGGATATTATAGTCCATCAACCCGACCCCCCAAACACCCCCCAACTATGGCCCCAATCCCATAACCGGAGAAACATTGTCCGCTATTCTTCTGAATCGAAGTTACAGAAAAACCGGCCCGGTTTTAGGCCGCCGGGCGACCCCTGAATCACAACAAAAAAAGCGCTTGGGAAGCCGGAATTTTTGAAGCCTGACCGCCCGAAATGGAATAAAGCGTTTGACAAAATTGAGGGGCTGGGTTATACTATCAAGCTTATGAAAGATATATATTGTCGTTAAGGAGGTAAAATCCGGTGAAGGTTTTTGAAACTGACCGAATAAGAAATATTGCCCTTGTTGGCCAGCGCGGATGTGGTAAAACCAGCCTTGCCGACGCCATCGCTTTCTCGTCCGGTATTTCCAACCGCTTGGGTAAGGTCGATGACGGAACATCGCTGTCCGACTTCACAGAAGAAGAAATCAATCGCAAAAGCTCAATCTCGATGTCCATCCTGGTCTGTCCGTGGAAAAATCTTAAGGTCAACGTCCTGGATTTACCCGGCCATCCGGATTTTATCGGAGAATTGATCGTCGGATTAAATGTGGCCGAAACGGCGGTTATTGTTTTGAATGCCAATTCCGGTATCGAGGTCGGCACCGAAATTCATTATAACTATGTCAAAAAATTCAAGGTACCCCGAATCTTCTTTGTCAATAAAGTCGAGAAAGAGCATGTCAAGACGGCTGAAGTCGTCGCCCAGCTCCAGGAACGATACGGCCTCAAAGTCGTCCCCGCCCAGATTACGATCGGCGAAGGCCCCGCTTACAAAGGGGTCGTCGATGTCGTCAAAATGAAAGGAATCACCTTTGACGATAAGGGCCAGCCCACGGTTGGCGATATCCCCGGCGATTTGATGGCTGCCGCCAAAGCGGCTCAGCAGAAGCTGATGGAAGCGGTCGCCGAATCGGACGATGCCCTTCTCGAGAAGTTCTTCGAACAGGGCGAGCTGTCAAATGACGAGATGCTTTCCGGCCTTAAAAAAGCAATTGCCAAACAATTGGTTTATCCGGTCCTGTTCGGTTCCGCAGATCTCAATTCGGGTGTCCAGACCCTGATCGATTTTATCACCGATTATTTCCCGGCACCGAATATCATGCCCCCGATGAACCTGATGAACACCAGCTCCGACGAGGTCGAAACGGTCGAAATGGTCAGCACCGGCGCCCCTATAGCTTATGTCTTCAAGTCGATTTCGGAGGCGCATATCGGTGACATTTCGCTTTTCAAGGTTATCTCCGGCAAGATTAATCAGGGCCTGGATCTCTATAATCATGTCAAGAATGCCTCCGAACGAATCGGCCAGGTTTACTCCGTGACCGGCAAAGAACGCTCCGAAGTCGAGGCGGTCAACGCCGGTGATATCGGCGCCATGGTCAAACTTAAAAATACTGCCGGCGGCGATACCCTGGCCCCGAAAGACAAGCGCCTGGCGGTCCCGGCGGTAGAATTTCCGGAACCGGTCATGGATGTCGGCATCAAGCCCAAGTCCAAAGGCGACGAGGAAAAGCTTTCAACCGGCCTCCAGAAACTTCGCGATGAGGACCCGACTTTCAGTATTGTCATCGACCCCGCCCTGAAACAGACGGTTCTGTTCACCCAGGGTTCGACCCATACCGAAATAGTCCTCAGCAAACTGCATAAAAAATATAGCGTCGAAGTGGATACTTTCAAGCCGCGTATCCCGTACCGCGAGACCATCAAAGGCAAGACTGAAATCCAGCACCGCTACAAAAAGCAGAGCGGCGGACGCGGTCAGTATGGCGATGTTCATCTCCGCATCGAGCCGGTCCCCCGGGGCGAAGGCTTCGTTTTTGCCGATGAAGTCAAGGGCGGCGTTATTCCCGGCAAATATATCCCGTCGGTGGAGAAGGGCGTTGTCGAGGCGATGGAAGCGGGCGGACTGGCCGGCTCACCGGTCGTCGATGTCCGGGTGGCCGTTTTCTATGGTTCCTACCACGCTGTTGACTCCTCCGATATGGCCTTTAAAATCGCCGCTTCAATGGCCTTCAAAGAAGGTTTCCTGCAATGTAAACCGGTCCTGCTTGAGCCGATCAGCAAGGTGGAAATTCTCGTTCCCGAGGATTTCACCGGCGATGTCATGGGTGACCTTTCGTCGCGCCGCGGCAAGATTGCCGGCATGGATCCCGAAGGGCGCTACACCCGCATCCGGGCCACTGTCCCGCAGGCCGAGCTTTACAACTACTCGGTGGACCTGCGTTCGATGACCTCCGGACAGGGCGTTTACAGCCGTACCTTCTCGCATTACGAAGAGGTCCCGCGGGAAATCATGGAAAAGGTTATCGCCGATATCAAGCAGGCTAACGAAGAATAGTTGGACTGACAATTTGCTTTGTGAGTGATCTCATATAAACGAATAGGGCCCCGCCAATCGGCGGGGCCTTTTGTTCGAGTAATATCGCAACCATAATGAAGTTCAATCGTAATTAGGGGAGAGAGTTCTGGCAAGTCTATGAAAACATGGTATTTTTCTATCGCCATTTCCATCGCCTGGGTCATGTCCGAAATTATCCTGGCGATAATTAAACATTCCCGATCGGACTCGACCAATCGCCGCGATCGCTCCTCACTCCGCTTTCTCTGGATAATTATTTCCCTTGCCGTGACTGCCGGCGTCTGGCTGGGATTGAGAGGAATCGCTCCAATACCTTTCGGGCGGCGCTATTTTTTATTTATCGGATTGATTTTCATTATAGCCGGCTTGGTTCTGCGCTGGGCGGCCATTCTGACCTTGCGGCATTATTTCACCGTCGATGTCACCATCATGGCCGGCCACCGCCTTATCGACCTGGGCCTCTATCACCACATTCGCCACCCTGCCTATTCCGGCAGCCTGCTGTCGTTTCTGGGCCTGGGGCTGGTTTTCGCCAGTTATGTCAGCCTGGCCGTCATTTTCATCCCCATTCTGTTCGCCTTCCTTTACCGTATCAGAATCGAAGAGGCGGCCCTTGTTGATGCTTTCGGCGATGAATACGTCTCTTATTCCGCCCGCACCAAACGCCTCATCCCCGGAATATTTTGATGGCTTATACAGACATTTCAATCAAATCGCGCGGATTCTCTCCGCATACTCACACAATTTATCATGATCCGGGTGATTCAATTCTTTGGCGACTTGCGATAAAAAGAAAGCAAATTAATAACAGGAAAAGATATGGTATCACCAATGAGCGCGGCCCATTAAAATCATATCACAATGATAGATATCTTTCAATGTTTTCTACTCCATATTTTTCCAATTTTAATTGGGAGCAATAGTAATTAATAAAACCCAAGTGCTTAATGCCATACATATTGCTTATCAGTTCTTCAAAATCATCTATTTCATTGATCTTATTCAAAATTTCTTCTATTTCCTTAAGTTTTGATTCTAGTCTTTGATTTTGCTCATCTTTGTTCAGACTGAAATATTCTTTTTTCGTTTCGTCGAAAATCAGTCTAATTTCCCATTCCCAGCTTTTCAAAAACCATTTCTTTGTAAATCTGACGGCATTTTGAGAATTATTTGATGTTTCAATTGAATGGGCCATTTGATTCTTAAAACTTTCCATGTCATTGAAAAATGTAGACATTTGTTCATTAGTTTCTTTAGATTTTCTTAAATAATATTCGAAAAGCAGTTTTCTGGCATTAAATTCATTTGATTCTCTTATTTCTTTCAATTTTATCTCAAACTGTCTCTTTGTGGCCAAGAATGTAAAATAACCTGCAAGCAATGCAGGAAAGAAAATTTTCGTAAAATCTGAAATGACATTGTTCCAATTGATTTCCATCTTATAATCCCTTGCTCTTATATAATTGATGATGCCAATTTAATGTCATTAAAGGTAAAAAGCGGGTCGGCATAAATTTTAGTCTGATTTATTGCCAAAATCAGTCAAGTAAGGAAGGTGTCGTCGGACACCTGCCTCTTAACCCGCTCCCATTAATATCGCCTCAAACCGCGCTGATCCTCTCTGCATACTCACACAATTTATCATATTCCGGGTGATTCAGTTTAGTAGATACCGTCTTAACTGTCAAGGGCATAGTTAGGATTAAAGGGTAAATTGTTTTTCAACATTGCCCGGATCATCATCAGTAGTTTTTTCATAA
>PGXB01000072.1 GCA_002838945.1 candidate division Zixibacteria bacterium HGW-Zixibacteria-1 | reverse complement strand
CGCCGTCATTCGAGCCTGGGTTTTAAAAATCCAGTTGACTTCGAACGGGCGGCTACCCTATCTTAACTATGTGTCCATTTTTTTAGGGGAAGACCAATTCCACTCTTAGAATAATTGCCTCAATTAGGGATTTACAGGAAAGTATGGACAATTTTGAATATGAATTTTATGACTGGCAAAAGAAATACGGCAGTTGGGAAGAGTATACAAAAGCAATGTCCCAGCATTACAATGAGAACATGAATAATTATAATAGAAATTTTAAAGTAGAGACTATTATATTTAGGGACGAAATATTATCTAGATTGCGCAATCTAAATATTGCAAGGAATCAGTACGCAGATTATGAATCTCCCGTAAATCCAATCGGAATTGGATTTGTTGTTGATGATTTAGAAAAATTGGCAAAGTTACTGCCGCAGGACTATTAGAAATCTTACATACATGGCAAAAATAATGCCAATTATAGGGGCCTTATAATGCAGAATGGATGGGATTTTTTTATTTGTCATGCAAGTGAAGATAAACAGGATGTGGTAGAGCCACTTGCCAGTGAATTAAGAAATCAAGGTGCTAAGGTTTGGCTAGACAGTTGGGTGCTTAAAATCGGAGACAGCTTAAGCGAAAAAATCAATGAGGGTTTAATTCACTGTAAATACGGAATCGTTATTTTAAGCCCTAGTTTTTTCGAAAAATCTTGGCCTCAGAAGGAATTGTCTGGACTTGTCCAAAAGGAAATTGGGGGCCAAAAGGTCATTTTGCCAATCTGGCATAATGTCGATCGCCAGGATGTTTTTCAAAGATCTCCAATATTAGCGGATAGAGTCGCAGGAAATACGAGAAATGGAGTAAAATCCTTGGCAATTGAGCTAATGGAGATTATATCAATTGTGGCAAATATACCAAATACGAATGCCCCGAGTAATACTGTAAAGCAGGCCGCAAGAATTGAAATAGGTTTTAAAGAAAAAAATATAATTTCCGATCTACACATTTATGGCTTGAAGATAATAATTGCACTTATAATACCGCCTGATCAAGGAAGAATGCGATTCAAATTTTCCTGGCCTCAATATATTAAAATAATAGACTCTCAGAATCTAGATGAAATAGAATCCACTTTCATAAATGGAGCGGAATATAGACAAATTTTAGTTAACTGGGAACAGAGAATATTTCCCGGTGAGACTATTGAATTGTTGGGAATGAATAGCCGCCATAAACTATATTATCGTTTTGACCATGGAACTTATAATTATCAAAGAAAAAATAAATGTGATCTCAATTATACATTGTATTTGGAGGATCATTTGCCAATAAGTGGAAGTATTTCATTCGACAAATTAAATATTTTTTAGCAAGCCTCCCAATAATCCTATTATTGTATCGGAATAGATGGCCCTTCTGGACAGATTTTATGGAAGTGTTAAGTTAATTTGATTCTTGTCATGCTCGGCGGTCAGATTTTAATATAATTATGGCTGTTCAATAAAAAATGCGCCATCAAGGACTCGAACCTTGGGCCCGCTGATTAAGAGTCAGCTGCTCTACCAACTGAGCTAATGGCGCATCGTTTCATTTGGTGAGGGTGGATGGGATCGAACCATCGACCCTCTGCTTAAAAGGCAGATGCTCTACCACTGAGCTACACCCCCACACCAATTCTCTTTAAGCCCTGTAAAATATATAACCGATTTCTTATGTCAACCGGTTTTTTGCCTAATTACAGCCTATTTTACTTGACCTTTAACAATTCAACGTCAAAAACAAGGGTGGCGTTGGGGGGAATTACACCGCCGGCGCCGCGTTCACCATAGGCCAGTTGCGGCGGGATAATCAGACGACGCTTGCCGCCTTCCTTCATGGTCATAACGCCTTCATCCCAGCCCTTGATAACACGACCGACGCCGATCTGGAACTCGAACGGCTGTCCGCGATCGACCGAGCTGTCGAATTTCTTGCCATCGGTCAACCAGCCGGTGTAATGGACCTGAACGGTCTGCGCGCTCGCGGGCGACTTGCCCTCGCCGGCTTTGATAACGATATATTTCAGCCCGGAGGCGGTGGTAACAGTGTCGCCGGCCACAGCGGCGTAGTCGGTGGCGGGCGGAGTGACTTCCTTCGGAGCTTCGGTCGCGGCCTCGTTTTTCACTTCGGTTTCCTTGTTGGCTTCAGTATCGGTTTTGTCGCCGGCACAGGCCACCATTCCAATAATGAAGAGGACGGACATCAATAAAACCAATAACCTCATAATAACTCCTGTAATTAAAATTAAACAAGACGTGTATATATAACAAATGAAGCCGCTTTTGTCCAGTCCGGCGTCAAATAAAAAACCGGGTGCCCGACACCGGCACCCGGCTGCTATTTATTTCAACGGTAACGGGTTATCAACCCTCTTTTTCGAAAAGAACTTTTTCGAACTGGTCCACCAGCTTACCGAAAGTATTGATAACATTCTCATAGGGCTCGGTGGTGGTCATATCGACCCCGGCCTTTTTAAGAATATTGATGGGATAATCGGAACTTCCGGTTTTAAGGAAGGTAAGGTAAGCGTCGGTGGCGCCGGGCTGGCCGTCGAGGATCTTTTTGGCGATCAATTCGGCGGCGGCGTAGCCGGTGGCATATTGGTAAACATAAAACTGACGATAGAAATGGCTGATTCGCAGACAGCCCAGGTCGCGGCCCTCGGGAATAAAATAATCGGGGCCATAATATTTTTGATATAGATCGCGATACAACTTGCGCATCGAATCGGATGAAAGAGCGCCGCCCTTTTCGACGACGTCATGAATATCGCGCTCGAACTCTGAAAACCATACCTGGGTGTAGAACGTCCCCATAATCTGATTTATGTAGTGATTGAGGAGATACAGTCTCTCCTCTCTGGTCTTGACGCGTTCCATCATGTATTTAACCATTAACGCTTCATTGACGGTCGAGGCAACTTCAGCGCAGAACAGCGAATGTCCGGCGTATTGGTACGGCTCGTTCTGGTAGGTGTAGTAGGAATTCATGGCATGGCCGAGTTCATGAGCCAGGGTGAAAACATTGTCGAGCGACCCGTTGAAATTGAGAAGCATGACAGGATGAACCGAATATGTTCCCCAGCTATAGGCGCCGGTTTCCTTGCTCTGGGTTTCATAGACATCGACCCAGCGCGAATTAAGAATTTTGTTGAGCCCTTTCTGATACTCTTTGCCGAGCGGCTGGAGCGCTTCTTTGACCATCTTAATCGCTTCGTCATAGGTATATTCCAGTTTGACATCCTCGACCAGCGGAACATACATATCGAAACCGAAGAGGGTATCGAGGCCGAGCGCTTTTTTTCGGACGGTGGTATATTTGTGCAGGGGCTGGAGATTATTACTGGCCGTTTCGATCAGGCTGTGAAAGACGCCGGTTGGGATATTGTTGCCGTCGAGCGAATTTTCGAGGCAGCTGTTATAGCCGCGCGCCTTGGTATAAAAAACATCGCCATTGACCGAGGAAGCCAGGGTGGCGCCGAGCGAGTTGACATAACCGGTATAGGCACTGTTATAAGCCTCACTGGCCTCGCGACGCACTTCACGATTTTTTGATTCGAGAAGCCGGCTGTATCTTCCGCGTGTCAGTTCGATTTCATTGCCGTCCTCATCTTTGACATTCGGGAATTTGATATCGGCATTGTCGATCATCTGAAATATTTTGCTCGGGCCGCTCGCCAGCGGACTGGACAGGGCCAATATTTCTTCCTGCTGGGCCGACAAAATGTGCGATTTTTTCCGAAGCAAATCATCTATATAAAATTTATAAATTCCAAGTTTGCCGCTTTTCAGGAATGATTGCAGAGTTTCGCTGGGAATTTCGAGAATTTCCGGCTCGATAAAGGATGATGCCTGGCCGATCTGCGAATAGAGCATGCGCGTGCGGGTACTGAGTTCCTGGTATTGGCTGACCCGCTGGTCCTCGTCGTATTTGAGATTGGCATAGACATACAGGCGGTGAGCGGTACTGCTGATCGAATCGCTCATTTGAAGACATTCCACAATGGTTTCCGGCGATTCGCCGAGTTTTCCACGGTAACTCTCGATCCCTGGGAAATAGCCTTCTACATACTTGTATGTTTCCTCCCAGGCTTCATCCGATGGAAAGAAATCGGCCAGATTCCACTTATACTTGTCGTCGATCTGATCTCTGGTTTTGGCTCCTTCCACCTGGGCTGAAGCGGTTCCGATACCTGCGATCAGCAGAAACAAGGTGAGGATGAGAATGAAATTAATTCGTTTGCTGAAGGTCATCAATTACCTCCCTGTTGAAAAGGTTTAAACTACTTACTGCCAATACAAAAAACACCCCAATATGTTAATTCTACGGGAAATATCAAGTCCGGGTTGCAATATAATTGGCGGGATTTCAGGGTTTGAACGAAGGTGTTATCGGGGAAAATTCGTAATTATACGCGGCATCGGGCTCGATGCCGGTATTCATGAAATGTTTGATATATTGCCCGCAATTGCTGCCGATGCGGTTTTCTTCAAGTTCCCCGACGCTCAAAATGACGTCAAAACCGGATTTGTATAAATCATTCAATAAATCATCGACTCTTATTCGATTTTTGTCATTGACCAGATTGATTATGCCGTTGCTCTCGGCATTAATGGTTGGATTGACCGGCGTAATTTTTACCATGAAAATATTTGGATCGAATTTTTCGGCAATGATGGCGGTCGATACCGGATAATTTTCGGCCAAGGCGAAATTGAGGGCGATTTTACGGTCACCATGGCGGTAAAACCGGGTGGCATATGCGGCAATCTTATCGAAATCCCATTTTTTCACCGGGATAATCTTGTCTCTTGTTTTATCGCAGGTGGAATGAATCGAGAACTGCATCTGGAATTTTCCGCTGGAATACAATTTATCTTTTATTTCCGCAAGCCGTTCAAAAAACATTTCCGATCCTTTCGGAGCGACGGTCGAAATACAGGGCATTAAACCGGGCGCATCATACCTTTGGGGAAGTTCTTCCAGCACATGAAGGACATTGTCATTCAGTGAGGGTTCCCCCATTCGTGCAAATTGGATCTTGAATTTGGAAGCCGGGATATGACGATCCGAGTAACGATTGAGAACCAGAAAGTTGATTTGATTAAGAATATCTTCGGCCGAGAGTTTTCCCTTGTACCAGCCTCCGGCATCGCACATGAGGCATCCGACCGGGCAGCCATAGAGAGTGGATACGATCAGCACCCACTTTTCATCGCGCGGGTACGGCGGCTGGACCGATTCGACAAACTCGACATATCTATCGGGCTGCAACTCGGCCATATATACGGTGGCCAGATCATCGCGGCCCGATTGACCTATTATACGCATGATTTGTTTTCCTTCAGAGAACGGTATATCCGCATGGCGGCGAGAAGGCCGTCACCGACGGCGATGCCGACCTGACGAAAAATTCCGTTTTTAATATCACCGGCCATATAAAGCCGGCCCTTCCGTTGCAGTTCTTCACTTATCCGTGCCAACTCCGGTGAGAAGTACGTATCCTGCGGCTCACGGCCAACCGCAGCCAGGATATAATCGGATTCGATGGGACTGGCGGTGCCATCCCCGGTAAAAATAAGTTTCATCAAACCAGTCTCAGTTTCCTCGATTCCAATAATATCAACGTTTTCATAATAACTGATATGATCGTTTTTTGACACAAGATTTTTCAGAAGCGGCAGGGCGCTTGAATTCGCGGATCGATTAAGGATTACTACTTTGTTTTCTTCGGCCAGGTTGAGCGCATAATCGAAGGCGATATCACCGGCGCCGATGATGACGATTGTTTTATCTTTCGCGCCCAGAATCGGTGCAATTTCATAGTACACATTTTTTTTCAGTCTTTCGTCTAGCGATTCCAGAATTTCGATATTTTTTGGTTTTGTCCCGCTGGCGGCTATAATGAATTCGGCTTCATATTCGTTTTGGTCTGTCAGAATGAGAAATATTTGTTTGGTACTATCATAATCAAGGAGCCGGACACGTTCAATATGCGGAACAACATTGGCGGCATCAAGCTGCTGTTTCATGGCCGCGGCCAGTTCCACACCGGGGATGCCATCCGGAAAACCGGGATAGTTTTCAATTTTCCATGCATTATGAATTAAACCGCCGACCCGATGAGATTCGAATAAAATCGATTCCAAACCATATCGTTTAAGCTGAATAGCCGCGGCAATACCGGCCGGGCCGGCGCCGATAATGGCAATCCTGTCAGTCATTTGTTTCTCCCGCCCAATTGCTCCAGAATTTCACCAGTCAGAACTGGTACCGCAAAGCCATGCGACAGATTCAGTAATGCGGCTCGATGAAATTTTTCACTGTATGTGGCGGTGCCGTCAACTGCGAAAAAGACTTCGAAACCGCGCATGAATGCCGAGCGCGCGGTTGTCTCACAGCAGAGATGAGTCAGGACCCCGGTTATCAAAAGCTGGCTTATCCCCCGTCGAGTCAGAATATGCTCCAGATCGGTATTGAGAAAAGCGTCGTATTGCTCCTTCCGCACAATGACAGCTCGATCGGATATCAGGCGATCATCGATTTCCGATAGAGGATTGGCTTCGGTGATGACATCGGCCCACCATAGATTCATACGGCCCGCGCCTTTTGGTGTATTAAGATGCCGGGTTTGAATCAGGGTCAGGTTGTGATTAAGAAAAGCGGTCTGGAGTTTTATGATATTATTCACAACGGCGGGACTGCTACGGACATACGCATGAGATTCCTTATCGAGGAAATAGCGTTGCATGTCGATGACGATCAAGGCGGCGTGATCGGGATTTATGGTTAAATTATGGCCGTCCCGGTAATGGGCTATTTCGGCCAGGAATTCGGCCGCCCTTTGGTCGATATTTTTTCCGCTGTAATAGATAGGTCCACCCCGTTTAGTCCGGCATCGGAAATTTTGCAGGACGGAGATGCACTTATTCTCATCGGAACATATTCTGATATTGACAAAGTGAAAAAACTGTAATTTTATGAAAAAAGAAATGAACAAGAGCTGGTTTATTAAAAAATGGTTATACAAATCTTTATATAAACAGTATGATAATTTATTAGAAAAGCATTTTAAGGATTGATGATGCTAACAAATCAAAAAACCATAATCGCGCCAACCGGAACAGAAATATCATGCAAAGGATGGATTCAAGAAGCCGCAATGCGTA
>PGXB01000071.1 GCA_002838945.1 candidate division Zixibacteria bacterium HGW-Zixibacteria-1 | reverse complement strand
TCTACCCTTGGTTACGTCAGTCCAGTTGACTTTGAAAAAGAAAATGAATATGCTTATATAACTGTCCACTAAATCGGGGGAACCTCAATTTCGACCTACTCTCTGATAAAATAATCGCGCTCATTGCGCGAAGGGACGGCGACCGGGAATTGCTCCGGGTAGCCGAGCGGCGTGATGGTGGCAACATAATGATCATTCGGGATATTGAGCCACTCTTTGACATCATCACGATCCATCGCCGCAATCCAGCAGGTTCCCAGACCGAAATACCATGCGGCCAGCAGGAAATGGTACGCCGCAATACATCCGTCCTGCTCGACCCGTTTGGTCAGACCGGGATCGGAGCATATTGCTACGGCCATCGGGGCATTGCTGATCGGGGCGCTGCTCGACCCGCGGGTGGCGGCCAGTTGATTCAAAATGGCGCGGTCCCGGATAGTTTTAAAATAGTACGACTGTGTATTGCGCGAAGTCGGCGCGAAACGGCAAGTCTCGAACAGTTGCGCCAGGATATCTTCCGGTATCATCGCCTCCTGGAATTTTCTGATCGAGCGGCGGGTGGTCAGGAGCCGGCCGGCATCGAGACAGCGGTCGACCGGGTTTTCGAAACACTGGAACTCGATAGCGCGTCCTTCGGGATCATGCGCAAAGAACTGATAGATTTCGTACTTTTCGTTGTATGATGGCTGTGAGAAGGCAATCTCCCGGAATTTATCATAGAAACGATCGACCTGCTCCCTGGTATCGAAAAAGAAAGTGATCATCCCTTCCCTGTCGGCACTGTCGCGGGTGCAGAAACCGAAAAGCATGTTGCCATGTTTGAAAATAAGGCAGTCGGCCTGTTCCAGCCAGAGAGTACAGCCGATATCATCGATGTAAAATGTTCTCAGTTCTTCGAGCATCTTCGTTTTGAAAAATATGATCCCGCTCATGTTTGGCTCCGCTTATGGGGATTTTTGGATTAAATCATCAACGGCTGCCGCGATCTTGACCAGACCATCAAAATTCCGATAGCTTTCCTCGAAGCCGGTCAGGGTTACAAGATAGCGACCCCTGGTAAAATTCAGGTAGTAATCCTGCATCGACGACTTATCGCCGAGTCCGGTGATCGAGCCGGAATCATTGGCTTTCTCGTCATATATTGCGGCCGCCGCGGACGGGCTGTTCATTTCGAAAATCTCTATAAGAATATGTGTGTCGAAAGTGTCGGCATATTCACACGCGATTACCTGTTTGAAGCCATGCTTGAGGTACAATTCGGCGCCGCCGTCGATATATTCCCAGAGCCCCTCTTTATCATAAGTTTCGGCCGAATCGGCCGCCGCCCAGCCGGGAACATCTTTTTCGGTCGGAAGAAACTTCACCAGCGCGCCGACTGATTTATCTTTATCTTTCGAACAGCCCCATGTCCCCATCATTGCCGATAGTACAATTGATATTAATATAAAATATTTGATCTTGTTCATCTGCTTATCCATCAATTTCCTTGATATTCAATTTTGTTAAATCGGCGGTACCAAGACCATGCTCGGCCGCCTTCACTACAGTCGGCAATTCCGGCCCATTGAGACCAAGAAAACGAGCGCAGTAGGCATCGGTCGCGACCGGATCGATTCCGACAACGAGATTATCAGGCTTCTTAAGCGGACCAGGGCCGAACGGCCCGTTCTCGGTGATGAATTCGGTGCAGTCGCAGATAATCAGGTTCGGTTTTCTTATCAGATTGAGATCCGCAATGCACTGAGTTAGATGCGGGATATCTTCATAAAAATCGCCTTTATAATTCGGTCCCTCATGACAAAGGCGGTTGGTCGGTTGATGCGGCGTGGCGCCCATGACATTTTTCAGGACTCCGGTCTGTAGGGTCCCCTCATGATGTTTGATAATCGGCATGTTGATATAAACATCGCACTCGAGCAGCTCCGATATGACATATGCTTCCTTGAGTGTTTTGGCTTTCGGCAGGTCCACTTTTTTGGTGTCCCAGCCGGAATATTCCAGGCTCTTGATCTGCTCCTGGTGTTCCTCGGCAAGGTTGCTGCCTTTCCAGTAATTATTCGGGAATTCCTTGAAAATGACAACCTTTTTGGCGCCCGCCTGATAACACATATTCATTACGGCCAGTACGATACCGGTTCCGACATTGGTGCCGGGGGTGTTGCGGACGGCGTTGACATTCAGCCCGACCACGGCGTCTTTGGAGACAAATTTGCTCATCCCGCCGATCATATCAACCGCCTTGATGGTGTTGGCGTAATAATCGGTACCCTTGATGGCGACAATATCGGGGATGTCGGAGGCGAAGGCGGAGTTGGCCCCGTTGCCGAAAAGGTCAAAAAGGATCTGCCCCCCGATCACGGCCGAAGCGCCGACGGCGGTGGTTTGTTTGATAAAGGTGCGGCGATTGATTTTGTCGGTCATATTTATCCCCCGGATTTCAGGTTTGCCATAATATACGAAAATCGCGGCCGGTTGTCATTTGTTTTCGAGGGGGGGATAGAAAGTCTTAATACTTTTTTTATTCCAGGCATTTAGCAGTAGTGAATCTTGCAGACTTCAATCATTTTCTTTTTGAATTCTTATCCTTATTATCAAAATCAAAATATCCTACTATACTTTTCAAAAGGATTTTGTCTCGTGCAATAAGAAAGCGCCTGAACGAGCGCGCAACTAGCAAATTAAAATTTCTTACTTGTTCCTGAGTGAGAAGTATATGCGATATACGATTACCGGTCTGCCCAATGAGAATACAGACATTCTTGCACAAGGGTATGCACTTTAATGCCCCCGGTGTCGCAATTCCAACATTGCGAAATAAAAAGTGTTTTTTTGATTTTGCCGGTGGTATTAAAATGAACGGATTATCAGAAGTTATAAATGATGATCTTTTGGGTGCGTGCAAAAACATCCAATCCATTTGAAATAAATATTTGGCGGCATAATTGCCACTCTCCAGCATCCATTTAAGTCTATGATTTTTATTGAGATTGATTGCTATCTTGCCTTCATCTAAAAGTCTATAGAAATTGTCATCTTCTATGGCCAAATTTAAGTCTGAACCATTTTCTTTGGAATTTTCACTTTTTTTCTGCATATCAATATCCCTTTGAATTAATAACATTTTCTTTGCAATGCTTCCGACGAAATCATCAGATTGTTCTTCAAACGATGGAACTCGGACAAGCAGGAATGAAACGAATACAGATAGGATGTATCTTTCGTTATCACTCAATGGGTTATTCCCCTCTACTTTATCAAGGATTGGCTTGGTCAAACCTTCAAGCCACGCAAAGAAATTTGTCTCAATATCAGCAGATTCTTTGCCGCTCTTGTCGAGAATTGTATAATAATTTTTAATTACTGCTGTATTTATCGGTGATTGAGAATTATAGCGGTTTTCTTTTTTATCAAAAACGCATAATTTGCCATCACGACAAAACCCTTTCAAATAAAATATTGGCAAAATGTGATGTCGTTTTGGATTACCCATGATGCCCAAAATTCATTCCGGTTTGGTCGGTTCGACCATGACCATGGTCTCGCGCTCGACCGTCACCAAACCCGGTTTGGCTTTGCGCGGTTTGCGGACATATTTTTTCTGCGTGTATATGACCGGAACCGTTTTGGAATTGCGCGCCTTGGAATGAAAGGCCGCGATGGCGGCGGTCTCGAGAATTTCGGTTTTGGACGGGATAAAATCCTTGTTGGGGAATTTCATGACAACATGCGAGCCGGGGCATTGCGAAGTATGAAACCATAACTCATACGGTTTGGCATAACCGAAAGTGGTATTGTCATTATCGGCGCCGTCGCGGCCGATAAATATCTTGACGCCGGTCGTGAGGATATGCTCGCGGTACGGCAGACGTACGGTCGCAGTCTTTCTTTCGACAGCACCCGGCATCAGTGAGGCAATATCGGCTTCGAACTTCTGAATGGCCGCATCATAGTCGGAATTAAATTCGCCGAACATCGCTTCGGCGGTATCCAGTTCCTGCTCGGCCACATCAAGCCGCCGCTTGAGCAGGTCGAGCGCATCCTTGCCCTTTTTGTATTTTTTGAAATAGAGATCAGCGTTCTGCGCCGGCGTCAGCGCGGGATCCATCTCGATAATGACAATCTTTCCGCTCCCTGAATAGACATCAACCAGCTCAACAAACTCCTCCCCTTTTTTCAACTTGGGCAGGTGAATCTTGAGAATTTCGGCATACTTGCGGTACTGCTCGAAATTCTGCGCCGATGCGACGTCTTCTTTTATCTTCGATACTTTCCGGGCCAGTTTTTTGACATGTTTTTGAAGCGCTTCGAGGATGGTTTGTTTTTCATCCTTTTCCGACCGATCGGCGCGCCGGGTTCTGATGGTCTGATAGATCGCCGAAGAGAGCGATTTGCATTTGGCGCTTTCGATATCGAGCGAATGCAGTTTGAACGGGTAGGCCAGGTTGCCGGTATTGTGCTCGTAAAAATAACCGGTCTGGAAATCATCGAATCGGCGCGCGGTTTCCCGTATAATGGACAACACTTTTTCGACGCCGTCGGTATCCAGATCGCAGGCCGAGGCATCGGGGTCGATATCGGCCCGATCGACGATTTCATCGATGAGGAACCTGTCAAGCCCGTGCAGTGATTTTTTAAGAGTGTTGGCGACGGTCTGATCGCATTTGGTGAAAATTTCGATAAGCTGCCGCAGTTCGATATTGAACGGATTATGCTTGTCGGGCGGCGGCAGGGGCTGATACGGCTGTGCGGCATCGTACTGCCGGTTGCGGAGGGTCGCTATTATTTTATTCTTGTCATTCAGCAGCCAGAAATTGCCGTTGGGGCCGATGGCTTCGGTGATAACAGTGAATTTCCCGCCGTTGTTGGTGATGTCGATGCGGAAAATGCGGTCGAGATCGACCTGCTCGACCGCGGTAACTTCGCCGCCGAAAGCGGGCTGGAAAAAGGGCCACGGTTTTTCGGTGGTCTGGATTTCGATTTTGCCACGGGGCATCATAAAGGTACCGTAACCGTGCGGGTGATAGGTCAGCCCGAGCGCCAGAAGCCCCTTTTTGGCGCGGAAAAGCAGGTATGCTTCACGCTGCTTTTTATAAAACTCTGATCCCTTGAAGGTGGCCCCGATAAGGCTGCCCTGAAGCTCGCTGACAAGGGAATATATGTGTAAGGATGTTTGCATAGCTTACATATAACTACTATCAGGGCGATTGAAAAAGCAACAAAAAACGGGAGTGGGATTGTTTGTGACGCATAAGGTATTGAATTTATATATGTTACAGAAATAGAGGCAATTAGAATTCAAATCTTTGCAATTGGATTAGAAGCTGGCAAGGGATTTTGACGACGATATAAATTGACTGGCCAAGAAGATAATTTAATTTTAATATTCAAGCCTTGATCGACTTTGACTTCTTGCCCATTTGCTTCTTTTTGTTTGCATAATGTGCTGTAACCGCATTAATTGAAATCCCAAGTAATTGGGCAATCTGTGTGTTACTCATCCCACATTGCCTGAGAATCCAAACAGAGTCTACTAAATTTTGATCTTTTGTAATTTGGAAAGCAATCAAATTTGATAAAATCTCGAGTCTATTTAATAATTCTTCTTCAATCATAAGTATACCTCATTTATTATAACGAAAATAGTTTTTTAAAGAGAGGTCGACTGTCAGTGCCAACATTGTAAATTATTCCTTCAATTTCCCATAATTTAATAATCGGTGTAAGAGTTGGCTGTTTAACGCCAATAACTTTGGCAATTTCGCTGATATTCTTTGTTCCGTCGCATGCATTATAACCTTGAATATACTTCTTTGGGTTTTTCTTTCCGCGTGTGACTATTTCTAGAATTTTATCATGTCCGAAGACTAGGCGACCCAAGAGGGTTATGATAACTTGATTCTCAATGGATTGTGACATTTTACTTGTTAACCTCCTTCCATTCAGACTGGTAAGCCTGTATTAATCGTTGCGTATCATCACCATCAATTATGCAATAAAAAATTTCTTTCCTAGAGAAGAACGATGCGGCAATGGCCATTCTTTCCATCTCCTTATAAATACTGCTTTCTACTTTACCCCAAAATTGCACTATAAATAAATCAGCCGTGGCATAAAAAAGCCGAACGATTTGATCTCCATTTTTTCCCATCTTCTTTGGAGTAAGCGGTGCCTTCGTCGCCCTTCCTTTTAGGGCCATTGCAGTAAGATGCCTTTTTCCTTTGAAAATAACTCTTGATGTATATAAGTCATTTTCTTCGCCGCCCCAATCTCTAAAATCACCTTTCTGGCCGATGATCTTTTTTAAAAATTCCTTGACAATTGACTCCTTTAATGGTTGGCTTTTCTTTGAGGATTTTATCATTTTCACCTTTTTAAAGGAATTGAAGTTCCCCCGATTTAGTGGACACGGAGAAAGGATACTATTATTATGATTCTTTCTCATCCTGAGTCCCGAAGGACAGGAGGTGTTCAGA
>PGXB01000070.1 GCA_002838945.1 candidate division Zixibacteria bacterium HGW-Zixibacteria-1 | reverse complement strand
TCGAATCCCATTGCCGTCGCTTCATGACTGATCTCCTTTGTGAAATCAGCCACAAGATACTCTCTTAACAATCCTTGTCAATTAATGGGGAGCAGTATAGGTTCAACCCGCTGCAATCTTTAAAAGAGAATGAATACGTTGATAATAAAACGAATAAAAAAAGAAGTTTTACATATATAACAAATGTGGATGGTAGACCTATAAAAGAAAAGTTTATAATTAGCATAAAATCAGATGAGTTGAATATTGATAAATTAAACGATGATACAAGGAAAACAATTAATCTGTTAAACAATCTATACAATCTCCTCGATAAAAATAATTCGACAGTAATAGCGCCTGAACCAATTAACCCACTGCAACTTGCAAAAGGAGTCTGGCAGGACATATGGATTGCTACAGGCAAGACACCCGAAAAATGTCTATATAATGTCGTGGAGCTTTTTATTTTTAAATTCTTGAGTGATTTGGAAATTTTAAAAGAGCCAGAAGACTTTGATTTTTTATTGAGTCTGTATGATAAGGACAAAAGCGATGGTGAAGTGTTATACCAAATGAATTCATTACCATCAGTAGCAATTCCTATTTTTGCACCTAGTTCCTGAGCTATATTATTGCACTGCTTAATACTCTTGAGTTTATCTTTTTCAGACAAAAATTTATCATGCTTTTTCCACTCCATGACAGCTATTACAAGCGTATTCTTCTTGTCCGTTTTATCCACCAGTAGTGCATCGGGTCTATAGGAACCATATGAACTATAATTCTTTCGGGGAATGATGTTGAATTTCTTTAATTGATTTAGAGTAGAGTTTCCAATATTGTAAAATTCATAGTTTCCAACTTTTAACCCTTGTTCTGTCATGTGTTTTTGAATCAGTTCTTCGCTCATGGTTTTATGATTTCTTGTAAGGTTAATATTCCCTCGTGTCTTGCAGGTATTTAAGCATAGCTATCAGTAACAATGACTTCATTTTCATCACTTCCCGAAACCTTTGAGTCATAAACCTTGTGAACTAGTGAGTTACCTAAATGTCTCTTGTTAGCTGACAAGATTAAATTCCCTTTTGGTGATCAACTTTTTCAAGTATATAATTGCCATTTAATATAAATATATTTTAATCGATGTCAATAATATTAAAAATGGCTGATTGGGCTCCCCGCAAGGCTTCCCCGGCGGAAAATTAATAGAAATACCAGATCGTCTCGTATTGGGAGATATCTTCCCCGATCGTCTCGAGGCGTTTCAAATAGTCGATTATCGGAACATCATAGGCGATATAATTTTCCTGTCCCACAAGGCTCTTATCCCAGGGATGAAACTCGTAAACCCTTGATCCGTTGGGAAGAATCGAGACCAGGTCGCGATGCTGCCTTGCCCGCAGATAATTTTTGCCCAGCCCCGGAACATTATACACCGGCTCATCCGTCCGGCATAAACCGGGCAGAAGTCGGGCCTCCTCATTGACCTCCTGAAGCAGACGGGCGATCGGAACGATATAATCCAGGGTCTCTCTTTTGCCTTTGGTATTGAAGACATAATAAGGTTCGATACCGATTTTTCTCAAAATCCGGCGCAGCAAAACGCTCTCGAACCGCCGTGAAACATAAAAAGTATAGACCTGTTGGTTATAAACCGGAATCCCGGCGGCCTTCAATTTCCACACCGCCTCCGCGGTATCTGCCGTAACTTCATAAGGATGCTCGATATGAGTGACGATCGAGACATCTCTTCTCCCCGGTTTTATGTATTTCTTGAGTGTTTGTACCAGGTCATCGGTTACCCTCATCGGCAAAGTCACCAGCGTTCGGGTGCCGATTCTGATATGTTCGATGGATTTAATTTTTGATACTTTTTCAAGAAGGCCGTTTATTATCCTGCTGTTGAGCGCAAACGGATCCCCGCCGGTTATCAGCAGCTCGTGAATCGAGGGATGCTCCGCGACCCACTCCAGCGCTTCTTTGATTTTTTCCGAGGAAGCCAGGGCGTGAGGCGCCATAACTTTTTCGATTTCCCAGTTTCTCTGACAATAAACACAGACCTGCGGGCAGGCATTAAATGGTTTGAGTATGGCAATCGCCGGATACCGGCGGGTAATCAGGTCAATTGGTGATGTCTCACGCTCCAGCATGAAATCGAAGGCCTTTTCCCGGTGGCCGCGATTGGCCGCCATTTCCGCTACATAACCGGCCGGAGGAAAGACCTGGGCTCGAATGGCCCGATCCCGGTTTTCATTATCATTATCCATCAGGGTGAGATAGTAGGGGGTAACGCCGAATGGAAGCTTGGCGTCCAGAGCCGCCTGTATATTCTCTTGCTCTGAAGGCGCCAACTTAACCAGTTTTTTCAGCGTTTTGGTATCTTTGACGATTTTCCTTACCTGCCAGCGCCAGTCGTACCATTCGGATTCGGAAGCGCCCAGAGTCGAGCAGATTTTTTCTTTTCTTTTTTTTCGGCGTTGAATCGCCCCCGAAGTCAATCCGTGCTCATACCTTGCCATCCACTCTTCGACTTTTTCCCATATCCGATCAAGTTCCTTCGATCTTATTATGGCTTTCTCCCGCGTGCCGCCTAAATCGCCGTCGGTAACATCCGATGGCGCTGTTCCCGGCCCGCGGCCCTCCATACCGAGAAAAATATGTATCATTTCCGCGAAAAAACCGGGCTGCAGATCGCGGCGATCCCTGCCTCGCGCAATATCATGCAAAGCCCTGGTAACACTGAAACCGGCCATCCGGTCGGACTGCGCCCGCAAAATCGAACGCATGGCACGGGTGCAGTCGCGCACCCGAACGATGCTTTTGACCGAAGGCGGGTTGTCCTCATCGAAAACATCGAATTGGTATCTGGTGACACGCCGAAAAAGCCGCTCTCTCACTACCTCGAGGTTTGGAGATGAGCCGGCCAGCCTGATAAAGCTTTCGCTTTCCGCTTTTAATGTTTCTAAAGTATATTCCATCCGCTATCCGCTGATTACACGGCTGTTTACTCTAATAATTATCGCAGGAATAATTAATATAGGGAAAAAATCGTCATTTTTCAACCCTGCGACCTATTTAGTTAATAATCAACAGGTTACATATTATACGCGGAAGTCGCCCGATAGTTATTTCTGGAGTTGTCAGGAAATTATTATTTTGTCAGCCGACCTGTTTCCTGAGATCGACAACGGTCGCTCCCCAGCTGCCGCCGCTGCCCGATTCATGGCGAAATGATGCCACCGCCGGATGGTTCTCCAGAACCGAATGAACAATTTGACGCAAAACGCCCTTGCCTTTGCCGTGAATTATACGCACATGGTAAATCTCTTTTTCGAGGCAGGCTTCGATAAAGTCGGGGATGAGTTCTTTTACATCTTTAGGGTCAAAAGTGTGTAAATCCAGGGTGCCGTCAAGCGGCATTTCATGAGCCTCTGAATTATCCTGTTCCATGACCGGAAAATAAATGAAATAGAATATTAGTATCAAGGACTTTTTATTGGTGTCGTGGCGCGGGAAAGAGAACCCAAAAAAATCCCGAAGGTAATTACAGCAGATCGGAAAGCAGTTTTTCTATGTCCGACATCATGAACGGCTTATTCAGGAAACCGTCCGCCTTGGCCGAAACGATATCCGAATCGACATCATCGACCGAATATCCGGAAATTATCACGACCGGCATCTGGGGCCGCTTTTCCTTCAGGGCCTTAAGCAGCTCCAATCCGGACATTTTCGGCATGCGCATGTCGGTGATGACCATCGCGATATCTTCCTTATCGACCCGTTGCAGGGCGTCGTGACCATCGGTGGCTCTCAGGGCGTCATACTGGAAAACCTCCAGCATTTCCACCAGAAGGCTGGACATATTCGGATTGTCATCTACTATCAATATTTTTTTAGCCATACAACCCTTTTTAAGGTATTTATTTAATTTTTCGGCATGAAAGGCTTAAAACTTAAGATGTTTTTGTGAAAAGATTTGCAGATGATCCGCGAGGCATTCCTTAAGGCTGTCCAGGCCGATATCCTCAAGGGCTGAAAGGTAAAAGGCGGTTCGATTCTGCCGCTCTCCCGGCAGAATTTCGCTAAGTCTATCTATCTTGTTGTATATTAACAGGGTTTCGATCTTTTCGGCGCCGATATCGGCCAAAACCCGGTTTGTCTGGGTGATTTTTTCCTCGTGGCCCGGATCGGAATAATCGACAATGTGAAGCAGGAGATCGGCAAAACCGACCTCTTCGAGGGTCGATTTGAACGAGGCAAAAAGCTGGTGCGGCAGTTTGTTGATAAAGCCGACTGTGTCAGTGAAGAGAATTTTTCCCGGGAAACCGGATGACATCATCCGCGTGGTCGAATCGAGGGTCGTAAAAAGGGCGTTGGCAGTGGTGACTTCGGACCGGGTCAGCCGGTTGAACAGGGTCGATTTGCCGGCATTGGTGTAGCCGACCAGCGACACTTTGAACAGGTCCTGGCGGCCCTTCCGCTGAGTGGCGCGCTGGCGACCCAGTTTTTCGAGATCCATTTTGAGGCGCGCAATACGCTCGCGCACCCGCCGCCGGTCGATTTCAAGCTGGGTTTCGCCCGGCCCCTTGGAGCCGATTCCGACACCGCCGTACTGGCGGGAAAAATGCGACCAAGCGCGGGTCAACCGGGGCATGATATATTCGAGCTGGGCCAGTTCGACCTGGAGTTTGGCCGGAGCGGTTCGGGCGTGAAGCGCGAAAATATCAAGAATCAGAATCGAGCGGTCGATCACCTTGACCTCGAGCGCTTCCTCAAGATTGCGCTGCTGGGCCGGGGAGAGGGGATCATCGAATATGACCAGGTTGACCCCGTTGCCGGCGAATTGCTCCTTAAGCCGCTCCACCATTCCTTTGCCGATATAGAATTTCGAATCGGGATTACGCGCCTGGACCACCCGGTCGAGCACTGTGCCCCCCGCCGAGATAGTCAGTTCGGCCAGCTCGATGAGCGAGGCCTCGACCGCTTCCTTACGGACAGCCCCCCACGCCAGCCCGACCAGGCAGGCTTTTTCGACGATAATTTCTTTGGTTTCTTTCATCACCGATAATATAACGTAATTCCCGGCAAAAGTTGCAGGAAAATATTTTATCCCTTCCGGGATGACGTCCCGATTGCTATGGCGGTGATTAACCAATATCCACGACGAGCCCGGCTATCCATTCCATAAAATAATCAACAAACATCATCAATTTCTATCTTCATGCACGGCATAATCATACATGAGCCTGATCGCTCCACCACAATCGGCACAAGCCATGCTTAGGCCAACATTAGAGAAAAACCAAAACTAAATAAGGAGGTCTCAAATGAAATGGCTGTTTTGCTTATTGCCGTTGGTCATGCTCTTCATCGGCTGTGGTGAGGACGATAAGGTCATGAACCCGACTCCGACCGGTCAAATCTGGCCGCTCACAGTTGGAAATGAATGGATTTATGAAGACAGGGAACTTGATTCTGCCGGTAATCCTATCCGCGTTGATACCACCGTTATTCTGGTGGATAAGGATACCCTGATTGGGAACGAGCGATGGTACATTATTACCACTAATGGTGTCCGTTATCAGGAAATCGGGTTGATTGGAAATCGCGGTGATGGACTCTGGCAGGGCGGTCCTTCGGGAACCCTTGTATTCAGATATCCGGTCACCATCTCCGACACGCTTGTATTTGGAGAAAATACGGCGACAATTGAGTCGATTCATGATACCGTCACTGTTCCCGCCGGGACCTTTGTCTGCATTAACTACAAATGGACCGGTGGCGACGACAGCGAAAGACCGTACCAGTTCCATTACATGTCGCCGAGTGTCGGTTTTATCAAGGCCGAGGAGTTCCATGAAACCGGCAGCGGATACATTTATCCCTATTACCGCACCGTGTTGATCTCATACCAATTGCACTGAAGGAGCTGATGTATGAAGACCACAAGAGTTAAATATGTCAGAATCGCCTGTCTTGTCGCATTGCTGTTATCACTGGTTTGTCCAGGGCCATGGGCAAAGATTACTTCCACTCCGAATGATATGGACCTGTTCTGGGTTAATGCCGGAGGCGGTTTTTGCTCGGTCGATGGCGGGCTTGGCGATGACTCGGGCGGTATATCGGGCGGGATAATCGTGTCTTATCTGACCAAAGGCAATCTCTTTTCGTTCAGGGGAATCGAAAATTCGGAATTTAAGCTGGACCTGTGGGGGTACACCGGCCCGCCGGAAAAAGTGTGGGATGTGGGCGTTCTGTACGGCCGAATCGCCAAAGCGCCTCTTGGTTTTGCATCCATATCGGCCGGTATCGGGCTTGTCGGCGGTTCCAAATATGGAGAGAGCACTTCGCTTCATGCGGGTATTCCATTAGAGAGCCAGCTTTTCTGGACCCCGGGTGCCACCATAGGTTTTGGACTTTATGGTTTCGCGAATCTGAACTCACGTAAATCCTTCGCCGGCGCCCTGGTCTGCCTGCAATTCGGCATATTGAGATAAGGCTGCGTGACCTACCACTACTTCACTTTGGTGGATGAGTAGGTTGAAATTGATCTTGCCCCAATTTAGTGGACACTTTGAGTAGGTTGGATTACATTTAATCCAGGAGGTGTCCTGATGGAAAAGCGGCGTAGATT
>PGXB01000069.1 GCA_002838945.1 candidate division Zixibacteria bacterium HGW-Zixibacteria-1 | reverse complement strand
CTATAATAATACTCCGAGAAAATGTCTGGACTTTCAAACACCGTCTGAAGTATTTTTAGAGCAATTGTTGCACTTCAAATGTGAATCCACCTTCCCGCCGGGGCGGGAATGACATTTTTGCACGGCCCGCCGGGGCGGATGGGGCACCGAACTATAGAGACATCTCTTTTAAAACCCACTCTTATAGAATATCCACGCCATGGAGCCGAACACCCAGAATGATCATAACATTGAGAACGCCGGTTAATCGGGAAAATCTTATCGGCAGGAAACCCGGAAAGTCCGGAAATTGCCATTCTTGCGCATAAGTCGTTATATTTCAATTTAATAAGTCAATTTACTGTTTCCTTGCTATAAAAATCAATAAATAATCACTATTATATTAATAAAATTAACTTGACAGGCTATAAATATTAATTATTTTAATATCGTATGAAACAATATGAATAAAGCGACGTAGAAAATGTCAGATAAATCAAATTGGAGGCTTTATGGCCAAAGAATGGCGCGAATTGACAAAATTGACCGGTGAAGAGCCGCTGGTCATCGAAAAAGTGCGGCTGAAAGATCAGGATATTGTAATCGAGGGCAGTTTCGAGCTGCCGCCGCTGGCCCGGCTGACTGCCGATGACCAGATTTTTGCGGCCGCTTTTCTGGGGAGTCATGGTTCTATCAAGCAAATGGAGCAGATTTTCGGAGTGAGTTATCCGACCATCAAGAGCCGCCTCAACAAGATAGCCGAGAAGCTGGACTTTGTCAGGGCCGAAATGATCGAGACGCCGCCCGACCGGCTGGAAATCCTGGGCCGGCTAAACCGCGGCGAAATCAACCCCGATGAAGCGGTCAAGCTTCTGGGTGGAGAATAAGAAATCAAGGTAGGAGTATTAATTATGTCCAGAGCAGTAACATTGACACTCAATTTGGTGAGTGAAGGAAAAATAAGCGTCGATGACGCCATGATTATACTTGAGGAGTTGAATCCGGCCGCCAAAACGGCTCAAACTAACCGGCTGACTCGAGTACCGGTTGATTATGCCGCGCCGGATTATCGGTTATTCAATGACAGCAGGATCGATATTTTTAATCCTTTATGGGAAGGAGCGCAATATGTCTGAGGAACGCCTTCAAATACTTCAGATGCTGGCCGAAGGAAAAATCACGGCAGAGCAGGCGGAGAAACTTCTTGATGCCATCGGTGAAAAGCAACATGGTGCAAAACCGGAGGCCAAAGAAGAACGATCCGAGAGCAAAGAAGAGACAACATTGGGAGAAAAGCCCAAATGCCTGAGGATAATGGTCACCGGCAAACACGGTAAAGGCGACAATGTCAATATCAGGATCCCGCTTCAATTGATCCGGGCCGGGGTCAAGATGAAATCGCTGCTGCCTTTCGAGGTCAGGGAGAAGCTCTCGTCAAAAATGAAGATCAATAATATCGATTGGGACATCAAGAATCTCGATGAAGATTCGATGAATGGTTTCTTTAAGTCTCTGAAGGAAATGAGCATCGATATTGACGAAGACAACGAAAGCGTCAAAATCTTCTGCGAATAATCTTTTTGTCGGGCCGGGCAACCATGCCTCACCTTGTCCGGCTCGACACCCTTTATTATATCTGGAACGCAATTAAATTCTTTCTTGCATATTGCCGCCGATTATCCGATAGTTGGAATTAATATGGAGAAGAAAAAGGTAATCAAGCAAGTTGTCGGCTGGCTGCTGGCCGGCATCATCATATATATCCTGTTCAGGACCATCTATAATAATCGGCAAGAGCTATATGACTGGGACTGGCAGATCAACTGGCTCAATGCCGTTCTGGCCATTATATCTCTGCTGACCGCCTATATCACCGCCAGTCAGGCCTGGCGGGTAATGTTGCATGGTTTCGGCCATAACGTGCGTCTTCATGAATCTTTCCGGGTGGTCTATCTGGCCAATCTCGGCCGGTATATACCGGGGAAAGTCTGGCAGGTGATCGGCATGGTCGGTCTGGCCAAAGAAGTCAATGTTCCGGCCAGGGTCTCGCTGGCGTCGTTTGCGCTGGTGCAGGCTTATGCTTTGCCGGCTTCGTTTCTGCTGGTTCCGCTTCTGCTCTGGCGTTCCGATGCGCTGGCCTCACTGGAAGTATATCGCGATATTGTATATGCTTTCATGGCGGTTGTTTTTCTGGGTTTCCTGATTTTGTTTTTCTGGCCGAACGGCCTTGACTGGGCCCTGAACAAGATACTCAAAATGTTCAAACAGGAACCGGTCGGCTATAAGCCGTCATTCGGCAATCGGATTTCGATTTTCATCTGGTATATCATAACCTGGATATTTTTTGGACTGTCGTTTCATTTCTTCCTGAAAGCTTTGATCCCCGAGCCGGCGCTTGATTTCAAGTTTGCCACCGGGGCCTATATCGCCGCTTATAATCTTGGCTATATCGCCCTTATTTCGCCCGGCGGGCTGGGCGTTCGTGAAGGAGTCATAACGGCGCTTCTGGCAACATCGCTCGGTCAGCCTATTGCCGCCTCGATTTCCCTCATTCACCGCATCCTGATTACCATTGCCGAAGCATTTATATCACTGCTGGCCCTGCTTACATACAAAATAAAATAGCCATTTATTGAAAATCACGATCAATCACCGGTCATTTGCCTGAAATTAGAATGATTTTTTAAAGATTAATTGATTTCGCTCCGCGCCGATAGAAAATAATAGGACATTTCTTAAGAATTTTGGCTCGAAACCGTATTGCTTGTGTATGTAAATAATGAAGAAGGAAATTACAGATACCGAAATTAAGGAAAAAAGTGCCACGGTGACACCGTTTCAGATAAAAGATTGTGCTTTAATCGTCCAAATTTGCGACCAGCTTCCGGCCATAAACCTGCGCGAGCTTCATGAACGAATGGCCAACTGCCCGGAAGATTCGCTGTATCATCATTTTTGTGAGATAGTAATTCGACCCTCATTCGATGATCCCGAATTTCATAACGACTTTGCCCGCTGGGCCCGACATGCGCTCCATGATCATGTGCTGGCCGAACGACTTGAGATTCTTCATCCATATGCGTTCGATAATATGGAAGATTTGCGCAAGGAACTCGTCGATATAATCGCCGACCGTCTCAGTGAGACTCAATACATACCATGGGCCCTGCATGATCAGGCCTTTTATTTCCGATCCGCAACAACGGTCGTGTTCGATACGACACGCACAATCGAATCTCCCGAGGATCTCAGCAATGCCATCAAGGAAATGACAACCAGTTCGCTGTACTATCATTTCTGGGAGGCGCGTCGGCGAACCCCGGGCAAAATTGATGACTTCTCGCATTGGCTGCTGGACTGGAACGACCGCGGCAAGCCGCTCATCGAAGCCTTTTCGCAGATTGATTTTTACTTTATGAGCCTGCGGGAATTGCAGCAAAGATTATCTCAGGTAATCAATGAGGTTGGAAAGACATGGCCAAAAAAGTAAAATCGATCCAGTCATATGAGCCGATTGTCGGCCCGGCCGTCCTCAACCAGCTCCGGCAGTTGGCCGGGAATCTCGAAGGACTCAAAGTAATTCATGTCAATTCGACCAAAACCGGCGGAGGCGTGGCGGAAATACTGTCATGGATGATCGCCTTCATGCGGGAACTGGGAATCGATGCTTCATGGGAGGTCATTGAGGGCAACGAGCCATTTTTCAATACCACCAAACTTTTTCATAACGGCTTGCAGGGTAATCAGGTCAATCTTTCCACGCATCATATAAAAGCGTACGAAGAAACCAATCGAAATAATGCTGAAGTTCTCCGGCATAAACTGGAAGACGCGGATATTGTGTTCATTCATGATCCTCAACCGGCCATGCTTCTGAGTCTCTGCCCGGGGCGGCGCGGGAAATGGATCTGGCGCTGTCATATCGATGCCAGTCAGCCGTACCGTCCGGTCTGGAAATATCTTCGACCGCTTCTCGAAGGATATGACGCCAGTATTTTTTCGATGGCCGAATTCACTCGTGCGCTGCCGCATCCGCAATTCCTGATAGCTCCCAGTATCGATCCGCTGAGCGAGAAGAACATCGACCTGCCGCAAAGCGAAATGGATAAGATATACCGCCAGTTCGATCTTTCGCCCGACAAACCGATTCTGACGCAGGTTTCACGATTCGACCGTTTCAAAGATCCGCTGGGTGTGATATACGGCTACAAACTGGCCCGGAAGTGCTGCCAGATACAACTGGTTCTCGCCGGCGGCAGTGCCGATGATGACCCCGAAGGGGTCGAGGTTTTACGGGAGGTCCGTGAAGCGGCGCAGGATGACCCGGATATTCATGTGCTGATGCTTCCGCCGGATGCGCATCGAACGATCAACGCCCTTCAGCGCTGCTCCGATATCATCGTCCAGAAATCGACCAGGGAAGGATTCGGCCTGACCGTGACAGAGGGTCTTTGGAAAGGCAAGCCGGTCATCGGCGGGCAGGTCGGAGGAATCGCACTCCAGGTAATCAACCATCATACCGGATTTTTGGTCAATACCCCCGAAGGCATGGCTCAGAGAGTGCGGTATCTGATGAATCACCGCGAGGTCATGGTGACTATGGGCAATAAGGGCAGGGAATTTGTCCGCGAGAATTTTCTTTTGACCCGCCATTTAAGAGAGTATCTTACATTGATGGTGGGGTTACGCCGCGGATTCTCGAGCAGGCTGATTGCCGCGGTATAAAATATTGGGCATATCAAAAACGTTTTGAAAAATTTTCCTGACGATTTTTTTAAGAAGTCATCTCGGGCCGAATGTCGCCTGCTGATGCTTGACTATGACGGCACTCTGGCGCCATTCAGAACGGACCGAGATCAGGCCTTTCCATATCCCGGAGTGGAATTCCGCCTCGATCGAATCATTTCGGACGAGCAGACCACGCTGGTCATAATCTCAGGACGGACCATAGCCGACCTTAAGCCGCTGTTAAATCTCAAAAAATACCCCGAAATATGGGGCAGTCATGGGTGGGAAGTATTGACGGCGGAGGGTCAATATAAGCTTTCGCGACCCAACGAAAGCACCCGAAAGGGTCTGGAAGAAGCCCGGAGCTTCATATGCAATAACAGTTTCGAGAAATACATGGAACTCAAACCGGCTTCGCTGGCCATTCATTATCGGGGTGTCGATATTAATAAAATACTTGTCCTGAAGAACAAAATTGTTGATAATTGGAATAGTCTGATGGATCGATATAATCTGACTTATTCGGAATTCGACGGCGGGCTGGAACTGAAAATTCCCGGCTTAAACAAAGGAACAGTCGTAAAAACTTTGATGGAAAGGTTTCCCCGAAACTGTCTGACCGCTTATCTGGGCGATGATTTAACCGATGAAGACGCTTTTTCAGCTCTCCCCGATTCGGCATTGAGTGTTTTGGTTCGCCGCGAATACCGGGAAACAAAGGCCCGCGCCTGGATCAAACCGCCGGAGGAACTGCTTGAATTTTTCGACAGATGGATTGAAGCTTATGATTCCGCCTAAGAAAATCACCGAATTAAGACCGATTCTGGCCTCCAACAGGCTGCCGATCAAACTGGAGATCGAAGACGGTAAGTGGCTGGTCACTCCCGGTATGGGCGGGCTGGTCACCGCTCTGGCGCCTGTCCTAAGAAACCACGAAGGAATTTGGATCGGCTGGCCGGGCGCGGAAGTGACGGATGATGTCAAAGAAATTCTCCGGGAATCAATTACGGATGTCGGATACCGCCTGGAAACAGTTAAACTCAGTCAGGGCGAGGTGGAAAATTACTACCGGGGTTTTTCCAATGGCGCGTTATGGCCGCTGTTTCATGATCTTCTGGATCACTGCAATTTCGATTCAAGTCACTGGGAAACCTACCAGAAAGTCAATTACAAGTTTGCCCAGCAAATTGCCGAAGTCGGCCAAAATCACGGTTTTATCTGGGTCCAGGATTATCAGTTGATTATGGTGGGACATTTCTTAAACGAAATGGGCTTCAAGGGTCGGACAGCTTTCTTCCTTCATGTCCCCTTCCCGCCAAAAGATATTTTTATAAAGCTCCCATGGCGGCAGGAAATTCTCGAAGGGCTGCTGGCCTACCGCCTTATCGGTTTTCAAACCGAGCGGGACCGCCGCAATTTTATACATTGCGTTCGGCATCTTATCCCATCGGCGCACATAAGCCACCACCGCAAATATCCGTTTATAAAATATGACTCGAATGTCAGCCGCATCGGCGCTTTCCCGATAAGTATTGATTTCGACTATTTTAACAAACTTGCCCGGACCAAAGAAGTCAACGATGCCGCCTGGTTCATTCACGAAAAATATCCCAATCAAAAAATTATTCTCGGTGTCGATCGTCTGGATTATACCAAAGGGATTCCGCACCGGCTGCTGGCCTTCGAAGACTGCCTTAAGCGTTATCCGGAACTTATAGAGAAAGTGGTCCTGGTGCAGGTGGTCGTCCCCAGCCGAACCGAGGTTGCCGAATACCAGCAGATGAAGCGTCAGATCGATGAAATGGTCGGACGCATCAACAGCCATTTTACCACCCGCGGCTGGGTGCCGATTCACTACATCTACGGAACCCTCGAACAGAACGAACTGCTGGGTTATTATAAAGCTTCCGAAGTCGCCCTGATCACGCCGTTAAAAGATGGCATGAATCTGGTGGCCAAAGAGTATTGTGCCTCACACTATGATGATCTGGGAACCCTGATTCTATCCGAATTCGCCGGCGCCGCCAGCCGGCTTTATGTCGGCGCCATGCTGGTTAATCCTTATAATCTCGAGGAAGTGGCCGACGCCATATATCAGGCCTTTTATATGAGTGCTGAAGAACAGAAAAGGCGGATGCAAAAACTACGGGCGGAAATCCGCAAAAACAATGTCTTCAAATGGGTTGAACAATTCGTTAAATCCTTCCATTTTTCTCCTGAATCGACCAAAGGCGGAAAAGACGATATCGCCGAGCCTTTTACCGTTTCTTCCGACCTCTAAAACCGTATAAATAAGACGGAGAAACCGCTAATATTTTGTGCGCAAGGGGTTGATATTAAACTTTAAAGTATTATATTGACGCGCAATTTGGATTATAACGGAATGGAGGTGATTGACATGACACTGTCAATTAAAGATAAGAAAGCGATTGGTTACTCCAGTCTTTCCGACAAAGAGATACTCGAAATCGACGATATCTATGGAGCCAAACATTACCGACGGTTGAAGACGATTATTCGCAAGACCGAAGGAGCCTGGTTATACACGCAGGACGGCCGCAAAATACTCGACTGCCTGGCCGCCTACAGTGCCGCCAATGCCGGACATCATCATCCGAAAATTGTCGCGGCCCTGGTCAAAGCGCTGCAGGAGGGCTACGGATCGGTTATATCCAACGTGGTTTATACCGATGTCCTGTCATTGTTCCTCAAGAGCGTTTCCGAACTGGTTCCGCAGCTGGGACCGAGATTCGGCAAGAACGGCAACAAGGCTCTTCCGAAAAACGGCGGTGTCGAGTCGGTCGAGACGGCGGTCAAGCTGGCCCGTTATTACGGGTACAAGAAAAAAGGTATTCCCGATGGTCAGCAGGAAATCATCGTCTATGACAAAAATTTCCATGGCCGCATGATTACCACGGTTTCGTTCTCGTCAACGAAGAAATACAAGGAGGGCTTCGGCCCGCTGACCCCCGGTTTCCACTCGGCGCCGTACGGCGATCTGGAAGCCACCAAAAAGTTGATAAACAAGAATACCTGCGGTATTCTGGTCGAGCCGCAGCAGGGTGAGGGCGGTATGAATATTCCGCCCGCCGGGTTCCTTAAGGGACTGCGCGAGCTGTGCGACCAGCATGACATGCTTCTGATTTTCGATGAGATCCAGGTCGGCATGGGCCGCACCGGCAAGACGTTCTGTTTCGAGCATGAAAATGTCACCCCTGATGCGGTCACGCTCGGCAAGGCTATCGCCGGCGGATTGGTTCCGGTGTCGGTCATGGTGACTAACAAAGAACTGATGGATATGACGTTCACGGCCGGCAAGGACGGTTCCACGTTCGGCGGTTATCCGCTGGCCTGTGTGGCCGGACTGGCTTCGATGCAGGTGATGAAAGAAGAAAAGCTGGTGGAGCGTTCGGCCGAGATCGGTAAGAAGCTTCTGAAGAGAATCGAGGACATGGCCGCGCGTTCGAAACATGTCAAGGAAGTTCGCGGCCGCGGGTTGTTCATCGGTATCGAGGTCAACAACGGCGATGCCATGCACTACTGCGAGCAGCTTCTTGACCTGGACATGCTGGCCAACGACAGCTATGGCCACACGATCCGGATTTCCCCGCCGCTGATTATCGGCGAGGCGGAGATTGACTACATCTGCGAACGGCTGGAGAAAGTGCTGATAGATTAGGAAATGGTTTGATTAATTGATATTCCAATGATATGGGAGCCTTGATCGGAAAAATTACCCCATCTCATAGAGAGGCGCGCTTGAAAACAGCGCGCCTTTTTTTGATGTATTTTCATCCGGTAGATAATTCGTTGCATTAGCACCAAAGAAACGAATTAATAGTAGGGACAGCACATTGTGCTGTCCGCGTATGATCAAAGAAGACAGGACAATGTCCTGTCCCTACGATTCATATGCTGCAATGTCTCTGCACCTGACAGCACAAAAACAATGGCAGGTGTCCGGAGACACCTTCCCTACGTCTACTAGTGATTGAGTAAACGTTTTGTTATTATACCACAGAATGGCATTATAATCGCACCCCAGACAAGCGATCCTAATATAAACAATAGTCCATATTTCCAATTATATATAATAAAGACAGATACAATGGTTGCCACCCATATTACACTTAATGCCGCGTCAATGTGATGTTTATAAACTCCTCTCAAATAGGTATTAAGTATCATAAGAAAGATGACCAGAGCTGCAATAATTATTAAAATCGACATACTTTAAACCATTTTATTGTTAAGTATTATGAATTACGAGCCAATTATACTACCAATAAATTTTCTAAATTGAAAAAACCACTTCGCTCCGCATAAGCTCGACTTCTGGTTCAGCCCTACTTTTGCCCTTGCTGCCTATACCACAATATTGAAGTTCCCCCGATTTAGTGGACACGGAGAAAGGATACTATTATTATGATTCTTTCTCATCCTGAGTCCCGAAGGACAGGAGGTGTTCAGATGT
>PGXB01000068.1 GCA_002838945.1 candidate division Zixibacteria bacterium HGW-Zixibacteria-1 | reverse complement strand
AATCTACGCCGCTTTTCCATCAGGACACCTCCTGGATTAAATGTAATCCAACCTACTCAAAGTGTCCACTAAATTGGGGCAAGATCAATTTCAACCTACCCAGCCTGCCCTACCCAAAGAGTTTTTTGCCGGTGTTGGATATTCATTTTTTTAAAAACGCAAAAACAAAGCCAATTCCGTGTAAGCAAAAGATAGAAAGAAAATTACAAGGAAATTTTGCCCTCCCGAAATTATGGGACTGCATCATTTTGATGGTAATTTGACCGGTTTCCGTGTGGCAGCCTCAAAAATGTCTAAGTGTGAAACGATAAATATGTTTGGGAAAGTCTTTAACTGCCATTGACGGCTTTCGAAAGCGGAAGGTTGGACTTTTTGAGCCAAAACTGACAAACAAAACCATTTTTTATACGTTAATGATTATATATAGAGGATTTTTTCAGAAAAAAGTCGAAAAAGCGCTCTGTCCGCCATTGTAATGTGCTGTTATGCAATGCCTTACGGAGCCAATTTCGACTTTCCTGGGATATTGCGAATTAAGATGAAAAAAGCACAGATTCCTCTTGCATTTTATTTTTTCGCAATATACATTAGGCCGCGCTGAAATCAGGGAACTTTGGGGATGGGTGGCTTGTTAATTGGAGTCGAAAGTATAATTTTGGCAAGCTGAATATAAAGAAAATGTCTTGATAGTAAATATTACATTCAGAATTGAGGGAATTTTGAATGTAGCTGAGATGTGTGCAGGAAAGCCGATCCGGTGCATGTCTTTTTTTTTACACAACAGGTCCGAACGGATCTGTCGGCTGAAAGGAAAGAATTTATGTTGAAGCGTGTGTCGCTAGTACTGTTGGCGATTGCGCTCATCGTCTGGGTTGCCGGTTGCAGCAAGGCCCCGGAAGTGCAGATGAAAGCGAGCGATGATGCCATGCAGCAGGCCGCGCTTGGTGAAGCCGAACAATATGCTCCCGAAACTTATATGATGGCCCTGGATACGCTCAATGCAGCCAAGGCCGAGAAACAGGCGCAGGACGGAAAGTTCTCGCTGTTCCGCAAATATGGGAAATCGGAAGAAATGTATGCGGCCGCCCAGCGTCTGGCCGAACAGGCCTTGACCGATACCAAATCGGCCAAAGAGCAGGTCAGAATGGAAAATCTTGCTCTTGTGGCGAAACTCGACAGTCTGTTTGTCACGGTAAACAAAGCGGTTGCCGGCGCTCCCAAGGGTAAGGGAACGCGCGCCGATCTGGCTTTGATCAAGAGTGACCTGACCACCATCGAGCAGACCTACAAGGGTGCTCTGGCCGAGCATGAAGCCGGCAAGTATTTGAGTGCCAAAGCCAAATTTGAGGCTGTCCAGTCCCAGTTGAATCGGATTAAGACAGAGATGGAAACGGCCAAAGCCAAAGTCGGTACGAAGTAATTTCCTCTTTGGAAATTCGAACTGCTTACATTATGTTCGTATGAATTGAGGGGGCCGCCGTTCGGCGGTCCCTGTATATTAGGGGGTACCTGGTTCCGGTATTGGTTTTATGAAGTCTGCAAGGCGATATGTAAAGTATATTTTAATTCCACTGTTTGTCCTGCTGGCAGCGGCCGCTTTTTTCATTGGGGCTAAGATGATTCATAAGCCGCCTGCCGAGTCATTGCCGAAAGTATATGATGCTGTCGCCAAAGCCCGGGCAGCCGGGGCGGTTACCTATGCGCCGGTTGCTTATGCCGATGCGATGAAGCTTCTGGAAAAAGCGGAAAAAGCGATTGCGGGGGAAAACGACAAACTGATCAATTTCCAATCGTTTGCGTATATCGATTCTCTGCTCGATGCCGCATCATCCAAGGCGGCTCTGGCGGTGAAGCTGGCCATTGAAAGAAAAAAGGATGAGTCGGGCCGGATCAGAACCAGCTATCGGAATGTAAGCGCCAGGTTATCGGCCTGGAAAGACAGCCTTGATGCTTCGCTGGTGCTCCTCGACGGTGAGAAATTATGGACCGAGGCCCGGACGCATTGCCTGATGGCGGAAAATCTGCTGGATCGCGGCGCCGAAAAAGATGCGAAAACACATATTGCCATGGCCGGAACGCTGCTCGATCAATTGAAAGAAAAGTATCACGGTTATCGCCGGCAGTCGGCCGAGGGAAGCGATACCTGGAAGAGCTGGGTGAGTCAGACCACGAAGTATTCGAAGGATAATAAAACGTACGCCATTATAGTCGATAAAGGGGCGCATGAACTGTATTTGCTGAATGGTGGAAAAATCAAAAAAACGTATAAATGCGATCTGGGGTATAACTCGGCTTACCAGAAGATGGCGGCGCATGACGGAACCACGCCGGAAGGAATGTATCATGTCACCAAGATCAACCGCGGGAGCAAATACTATTTAGCTTTTCTGCTCAATTTCCCCAATGAGACCGACAAAAAGAGGTTTGCGAAAAATAAGGCCGAGGGCCGAATTTCTGATAATGCTAAAATCGGGGGATTGATTGAGATTCACGGCGACGGGGGACAGGGCCGGGACTGGACCGATGGGTGCGTGGCGGTCACCAATGCCGAAATGGATGATTTAAAGAAGTATGTTAAAGTGGGGACGCCGGTGACAATAGTCCGGCATTCCAATGGAACAAAATGAGGCCGAAAAAAATTATTCTATATTTGATAATTATCTGGGTGGTCGGACTGGCCGCTTCGGTTGTTATCGTGAAAATGAAATCAGCTTCGAGGCGGATGGAACTGAGCCGTTTGGAAAGCGATGAGTCCGGTTCGGGCGATAAGGGGGACCTTAAGGGCAAAATCAAACAGACCGAGCGGCAATTGTCGAAACTTCAGCCGCGCCGTCCCTATATCGTCATCGACCGTTACGCCAATATGCTCTACCTGCGGACAAAGGATTCGGTTCTCCTGGCGACCTCCTGCTCGACCGGTTCCGGCGCGGAATTAATCGACTCGATTTCGGGAAGACACTGGGAGTTCGATACACCGGCCGGCGCCTTTGCCGTCAATTCCAAACTGACCGATCCCTGGTGGCGCAAGCCGGACTGGGCCTTTATCGAGGAAAATGAGGCCATTCCCAAAAACGAAGGGGAACGGCTCGATCCGGAAATGCTTGGGGCGTACGCGCTCGGTTTCGGCGACGGTTATTTTATCCATGGCACGA
The DNA here is from genome assembly GCA_002838945.1 of candidate division Zixibacteria bacterium HGW-Zixibacteria-1. Lineage (NCBI taxonomy): Bacteria > Pseudomonadati > Candidatus Zixiibacteriota > candidate division Zixibacteria bacterium HGW-Zixibacteria-1. The sequence goes on along the minus strand of PGXB01000068.1, from coordinate 8,136 downwards.
TATATGAAAGACTGCTGGGCGTCAGCGTGACGCACGGCTGCGTCCGGGTTGGGTCGGGAGATTTGAAAAGATTGTACGATCTATCGCCCGTGGGAACACCAATCTATATTTACTAAAATATGCCCAAGAGATTTTACATAATCGGTGCTTCGGTCATGGCGGTTGCCCTGTTGGTAATTGTTACTTATGGCATACTCCATATCGGCAGCGGGGGGGGCCCCCAATCGCTTGAATTAAAGCTCCGGCTGCTTGAATCCGAACAACGGCTCGCCGCTCAGGACAGCCCTTATTTGATAATCGATTTTCCGAGGTCACGGATGACATTAAAACTCCGGGGAGCGGTTATCAGGTCTTTTCCGATGGAGGTTCTCTCGAAATTGGAAGAAATCGACCAGCTGATCGGCGCGGATACCGATACTCTTGGTCTGGTGCACTATGTCCGGAGAGCGCACCTCTATGAGGGACTGCTTCAATTGAATGACACGGTGCTCAATATTGTCTCCGAGGCGACCAATGCCCCGCCGGAGATGATTCAACGGTACAAAGTCGGAAAACTGGCCGTTACCTGGGACGGCGGGATACAGATGAAAATCACCACCGATCTTGAGGGCCGGGCCATTTCACAGACGGGTAATATAATCGAATCGGGACGAAGCTTTTTGGAAAACTACCTTGGGTCGGAGATAATCGAGGTCAAGATTTCTTCAGAGGATGCCACCGCCCTGTACGGCGCCCTTGATACCGGTCTCCCGGTCATTTTTATACAGCAATAAAGTTATTTTACTCGGCCATGCATCTCGGTTTGCGGCCGTGCTCCTTTTCGAACTCACGCATCAATTCGCGATATTTATAATCAGGGAAAAGCGTCGGCTGGTGATTGAAATAGACGGCCGTCCGGGTGCAGCTTCCGTACAACCCTCGTTTGTGTTTGTAGAGTTCCTCCCGAATACTGCCTCTGGTCGAGCCGAAGAAGATGGCTTCGGTTTTGTCGTACAGGGCATAGGCATCGCCCTTGTCGGGGACCATCGAGATATAGAAATCGATAAAGTCGCTTTTGGGATAGTGGATAGGCATGGGTCAAAGATATGATTTAATTTGCCCGAAATAAAGATATTTTCAAAATGGCATCAATACATGAATATCAGCAGATCAGCAAAACAATTTTTCAACCATGAGACGACCCATGCTGCGGGCGGTTGCCATTTACCAGCCGAAGGTGAGTCCCTTGCGATGTGAAACACCCAGAGTGCCGCGGCATTTCGGACAGAAATACAGACAGCGCTTGCCGAGATCGCCTTTCAGTTCCCGAAACCAGACTTTCTCTATTTCTTTCTTGCAATGCGGGCAAACCGGTGTAATATCTTCTTTTTGTTCAAAAATAATCATTTCCGTCACCTCTTTGAGTTATTCCGGGCTTTCTTCATTAAATATACCGGCAATTCCGACCGGATATTCGAATAAAACGGTTACTTGACAATCGACCTCATTTTGCTATTTTGGACACTGTTTTTGGAGAAAATACCATGATTTCGCTGATTATCGGACTGGGCAATATTGGGGAAAAATATGCCGAAACGCGGCATAATCTCGGTTTTGACGTTCTCAATTTAATTTTCGACCGCTGGCGGCTTCGCCGCAGGAGGGAGAAGCCGCTTTATATCTGGGCCGAGAAGGAATATCAGGGCCGAAAAATAAGATTAGTCTGGCCAACGACTTATATGAACAATTCGGGTGCCGCCGTCAGCCAGGCGTTGGCTGATTTCGGCCTGAATCTCGATGAAATTCTGGTTGTGGTCGATGATTATAATCTCCCGCTGGGTAAGGTAAGGATCAGGAAAAAGGGTTCTGACGGCGGCCATAACGGACTGGAGTCGATCATCGGCCACCTTCAAAGCCGCGATTTTGTGCGATTACGGCTTGGAATCGGGCCGATTCCCGAAAATGTCGGCTCTATTGAGTATGTTCTGGAGCGGTTTTCCGGCGATCAACTGGAAAAAAGAAAGAAAATGCTTGATAAAGGGGCCGACGCCGTATTATATTCGTTAACTCACCGCCCGGAAGAGGCGATGGGTATTTATAATAGTGACCCTGCTCCGGAAGAAAGCGAGACAGAGTAATCCGGAGCCGTTTGAAACGTAAACGTCCATAGGGAGGATTTGAATGCGCATCTATGAGACTACCTTTATTTTAAGTCCACAGGCCGACGACGCCACTTTCGATCGACAGATCAAATCAGTATCAGAATTAATCACTCGTTACGAGGGTAAGATTATTCATGAAGACCGCTGGGGTATTCGTCGGCTGGCTTATCCTATCAGGAAATTCACACAGGGTTATTACACCCGCATGATTTTTGAGGGCAGCAACAATTTGCTTACCGAACTTGACCGGTTCTTCCGCATCGAAGAATCATACATTCGCTATCTGACGGTTCAGTTCGAAGGATCCCTGGAGCAGAAGTATCCGGAGATTCACCAGGGTGAAGAGGCTGCGCTCGCACCGGCCCATCATGCCGCTTCCTCGGGAACTACCAGTGCCGCTCCTGTGCCTGCGGAAATTCCGGATGAGGTGGTCCCGGAGAAGGAAGATGATGAAGAGTCCGAACCGGAAGATATGGGGCCGGATGAGGATGTACTATAACCATTATGATAGACTGCGGCATGATTTGTGGTGTAATCATCAGGTTGACCATAAGGATGCTGTAAGGTTTTTATAACCATGTCTGGATAGGATAGATATTTATGAGAATGGAAAGAATGAAGAATAAATTGGCGGACTTTGACAGAAGACGAAAGCGAATCTGCCGCTTCTGTGAAGACAAGATCAATACCATTGATTATCACGATGATCGTCTGTTAAAGCGTTTTACGAACGAAAGGGGCAAAATAGTTCCTCGTCGCATATCGGGCAACTGCGCGCGCCATCAGCGGGTTCTGACGATTGCGATCAAGAGAGCAAGACATTTGGCAATAATGCCGTTTACCAGCGAATTTTATCGATAAGCGGAACGGCGGGGTTGCATGCTTCCGGACAGGCAGGATTTAACGCCGATTCTTGGATTCAGTTGTCTGCCTCTGCTGTTTGTTTTTCCGTTGACGCTGTTTATTCCGGTGGTCAACTACCTGGTAAGTCTGGCGGCGGTATTTGCAGCCTTATATTTGGCGATTAACAAGATGGATATATTACTTTCAATCGGACTGGTCGGTTCTTTGGGAATACTGCTTTCGGTTCATGGTATGAAACCGTGGATGCTTTCATTCTGGGGCATTGCGGTAGTCCCGGGAGCGGTTTTCGGCCGCGCCATGGCTTTTGGAGTTATACCCCGAAGGGCCTTTTTTACCGGCATGTCGGCAGCCATTGTTCTGTCCCTGTTGTTTTTCTATTCGATACGGGAACCGTTCTATGAGTCGATTGATGCTTTTGGCGGCTGGATGCTCAGCATAGTTGGAACGCTGGATACATCTGATGTTTTAAAGGCCGACCTGGCCGACAGCTTCGGGAACCTGTTCGCGCTTGCAAAACGCCTGGCGCCGGCCTTTATGGCGCTTCATGCCGTGGCTCTGCTGTTTATCGGGTGGCTGATTTTGAAACTTATGATGGACCTGATGAAAAAATTCCACGCCGGGCTGGGAAATTTCATGTATTGGAAAATGCCGCAGTTATATATATATATAGCAGGTCTGTTTCTTCTGGCAAGATTGATCGGGCCGGACGCGATAAAAGTAATCGCCGATAATGCATTGGTGTTTTTGGGCTTCTTCTACGCCCTGTTCGGTTTTGCGGTGATAGAATATTATCTTAAAAAAATAAGATTATCGCTTTTATTGAAAGTGTTGTTCTATCTGGGGTTTGTTTTTTTGCAGCTTCCCGGACTCCTCATGGCCGCGATGATCGGCCTGTTCGACAGCTATTTTGATTTTAGAAAAGTCCGGGCAAGGATGATTGGTTAGAGTATATTTGATTGTATGAAAGGATATAGTTATGAAGGTTATTCTTCGGCAAGATGTTCCTGATGTCGGTAAGGTCGGACAGACGGTTGAAGTAAAGACCGGTTTTGGCCGTAATTACCTGATTCCGAGGAATCTTGCAATACCGGCAACCAAAGGCAATCTGCAGGCGATAAGTGAGATCGAAAAGCAGAGTAATCTCCGGGAGCGCAAGAAACTGCGTGAGGCGGAAAAGGTGAAACTGCACCTCGAGAAACTCTCCCTGACCAGCGAGGTTCTGGTTGGTGAAGAGGATAAGATTTTCGGTTCGGTTACATCACAGAATATCGTCGATCTTCTGACCGCAGAAGGCATGACTGTCGACAAGAGATCCATTTTACTCGAAGAGCCGATTAAATCGCTCGGCGTGTATACGATACCCATTAAGGTCGAAAAAGACATTATTGCCAATGTCAAATTATGGGTGATAAGAAAGGCGTAAGTAATGGCATTATTAGCGGTAAAGGTTGACGGTCTGGCACTGGATCTGATTACCAATTCGCCTGTGGTGATTCTGTCCAATGATGAAACGGATCAAAAGCTGCCGATCTGGATCGGTCAGGCCGAAGCATGGGCAATTGCCATGGAACTGTCCCACCTGGATTCCAAACGGCCGATGACGCATGATATTCTCAAGACGGTTATTTCGGTGCTGTCAGCCAAAGTCGAGAAAATCGCCATTACGGAGTTGAAAGAACAGACTTATTATGCAAGGATCTGGCTTAAGTGCGACGGAATCATGCACGAGATTGATGCCAGACCATCGGATTCGATTGCATTGGCCCTGAAGGTCAAGGCCCCGATATATGCGGAAGAATCCCTGTTTAAGGCCGGCGCTTCCAATTTTCCGGAGGATATGAAGACGGATACGGAATCGCTGGCCGAACGGTTGAAAAGAATTAATCCCGAAGATTTTGGCAAGTATTCTCTGTAGTGAGAGGCAACTCGTTAAAATATAGCGCCCTTTTTCTTCTGCTTGTAATGCTGCTGTCGCCGGCAGTGTTGAAGGCCGATGAGGCTGGGGTATTATTTAAAAGGGCTTTCGATCAACTGGAAAACGGGGATTACGCCTCGGCCTATACTCAGTTTACCGAACTGGTCAATTCCTACCCCGAACATCATGACCGGGAATCATTCATATTTTTCAAAGGCAAAGCTGGTTATTACGGCGGCCGCTATGAGATGAGCCAGTATGATTTTCGCCGATTGATAAGTGAATATCCCGGGACCGATTACCTGCCTTATGTCTATCTGTTTCTTGGCAATATCCAGTACCGTTTGTCGCATCCCGATGAAGCCATTAATCGATATATAGAATCATACCGGCTTTCCGCCGACAGCCGCCTTGACGGCATTCTTCTTAATTCAATCGAAAAAGCGATTCCATACGGGCGGGCCGGCTTTGTCGAAAAAATAAGAAATATAAATTTGCAGGGGGACAAAAGGTGCCGGCTGTTGACCGCGGCGGCCCGCGGACTGATCAAAAAGGGCAGTCTGCAGTCGGTTCGAACTCTTTTGGTTTCATGTCCGGGCCCGGAGGCGGCCGCGCTGGTTGAGCAGGCCAATACGCTGTTAAAACGACAGGCCGATATCGGGATCGTGTTGCCGCTTTCCGGCGATATGCAAAAATATGGCGAGCAGATTCTGGACGGTATCAAGATGCGGGCGGCGGAATTTGCCGAGCAAACCGGACGACAGTTGAATCCTGTTATTTATGACACCCGCGGCGAGACAATTGAGGCGGCTCGAATCGTCAAGCGAATGGCCGATGAAGGCGTTACCGCGGCGATCGGACCGCTGACCAGCGAGGCGACCGCAGTGACTTCGGCGGTATTATCATGCGCCGATATGCCATTGATTATTCCTGCGGCTACGCAGGGGGGATTGACGGCGCTGTCCGGGAGCAGTTTTCAATTGCAGCCGAATCTTGACTGGCAGGGCATACGGATGGCCGATCTGGCGGTGGAATGGCTGAAAGCCGACACGGCCGCGATTATTACGCCGACCACTCCGGAGAATTTAAGAATGGCCAGAGCTTTTGCGGGCCGATTCAAGGAGCTTGGCGGGACGATACTCGGAATCGAATATTTCCGCGCCCGTGAAACCGATTTCGGCCCATTTATCCGGGATTTGAAATCGCTGGCGCTGAAGGCCCTGCTCGATTCGATCACTTATATCAATGATGCCGGTGATACCATCGAGGCTGAAGAAGTACCGGTGCGGATCGACTGCATCTATATTCCGGCTGATGCCGGTCAGTTGAGGCAGCTTTTGCCTCAAATCAATTTCTATAACCTGAATACGATTTATCTCGGCGGTGACGGCTGGGGCAACAGCACGGTTTATGCACTTGGCGCGGCGGTAACCAAGAAGTGTTATTTTGCATCGGGATTGATCGAAGATGAGCACAGCTCGGCGGCCCAGAAATTTGCGACCGATTTTGACCGGCTTTATGCACGGCAGCCGGGGCGCCTGGAGGCGCTGGGGTATGACGCCATGAGCCTGATATGCAATGCCCTTAGTTCGGGAATATACACGCATGCCGAATTAACAAGTTACCTGTCGGCGGTGGAAAATTACCTGGGGGCCTCAGGGAAGATTTCTTTTGGCAGCAACCGCGAGAATATTGCTTTGCCGATATATAAGATCGAAGATGGAATGCCGCATCCGGTAGAGCTCGATTCGCCGCAAAAATGATTAAGCGAAACAGGCAAAATAATCAAAAACTATATTCACCGCCGCGCGTAGAAATTATGGCGGCGGCTAACAATATAAGCGGAGCAGTTTCATGACCGATGATAAAAAAATTGCCCTGAAGATGGTTGTTGACGGCGAAGCGCGGGATATTACCTATGAAGAACTGGCCCTGTCGAACAACCTGGCCCAGGAAGCGCTGGTAACGCTGTTGATAGAGAAAAAGATTATCGATCCTAAAGAGTTTCTGGAGATGCTGGGTAAAGTGAAAAAGGAGCGGTATCGGACGCCCGAATCGCTCGATAAATAGGCATTATGACGGATAAAGAAAAAGAGCAGCTCTCGCTTGATTTGAACGCCGGGGCGGATGCCCGGGCGGACAGAAAGTCGGAACCGGCCGTTTCGGGAAGAACCCTGGAGTGGGTCTGTCATCCGGCGAAAAAGAATCCCCGGGTCACGGTTCTGGTGACGATTTTCCTGCTGGTCCTGATCGGTCTGGTGTATTATGCCACATCATCGGTCTGGTTCGGCGTTCTCGCGGTTCTGATATTGTTCGGGTCGCTGACGTCATATTTTTTCCCGACGCGGTACAAATTTACCGAGGATGCCATCTTCGTCAAAACGACCACGCAGAGTCTACAGAAGAAATGGTCGCAGTATCGCTCGTACTACGTGGATAAGAACGGGGTCCTGCTGTCGCCGTTCGTGAGGCCGTCGCGGCTCGAGAATTTCCGGGGGATCTATATTAAATTTTGGTTCAATAAGGATGAAGTCATGGCCTTCGTGAAAGAACGGATGAATAAAGATAAGTCCGCCGAAGGCGGAGAGGAATAAAGATGTCGCTGTTCAGAGGAAGTGTCGACCCGCCCGATGAGAGCAAGCCGCCGATTCCCGCGGAAGAAGATGCGGTTCTGGAGAAGGTGGCAAAAAAAGTCATCATGTGGCGGATGGCGATCCCGGCGATAATGTTTCTTGAATCGGTCCGACCGCTTAATTATATCGGCGCCCAGGCGATGGTTTTTTTCGAACCGATGGTGCAAACGGTTTTTAATTTCAAGGATTATGATGTATTCCGGGCCGCCATGGAACGGCGCGAGAATGTCGAGAATCTGCTGCAGAAAATAGAGAAGTATGATGCCGTTCTGTATGAACGCGAGAAGGCGATCAAGAAATTCATGAGGGCCGAGAAGAAGAGCTGGAAGTGGTATCAGCGGTATCTTGGTCTGCTCAAACCCAAAGTGCAGCTTCCCGAAGAGCTTCGCGCCCCGCTTTTCCCTGAGATGATCAAGGAAAAGAAGCGGTGGTTCTGGAAGTAAATCCACAAAGATAATATAACAATGTCATTCCCGCCTTTATTTGTCATTCCCGCGCAGGCGGGAAGGTGGATTCACATTTGAAGTGCAACAATTGCTCTAAAAATACTTCAGACGGTGTTTGAAAGTCCAGACATTTTCTC
>PGXB01000067.1 GCA_002838945.1 candidate division Zixibacteria bacterium HGW-Zixibacteria-1 | reverse complement strand
TGAGAATCTATAATAATACTCCGAGAAAATGTCTGGACTTTCAAACACCGTCTGAAGTATTTTTAGAGCAATTGTTGCACTTCAAATGTGAATCCACCAACTTAACACGAAGGGAATGGAAATAAGGGGAATAAGCAATAACGGTTTGGTTAAATGGTTAAATATATATATAACAATCATTGGATATGAAAATAGGCCATCTCTGCTTATAGTTTTGGATGATATTTCCGAAAGCAAATCGGCACGAGAGGAGCTGAAAAGAAGTGAAGCCCACCTTCAAACACTGATCGAAACCATCCCCGATCTTATCTGGCTAAAAGACCCTGAGGGCATTTATCTTTCCTGTAACCGTCGATTTGAAAACTTCTTCGGTGCGAAAAGAGAGGATATCACAGGTAAGACAGATTATGATTTCGTCGACAAAGAGTCTGCTGATTTTTTCCGTCGACATGACCAGGATGCGATGGCTGCGGGAAAATCCTGCATAAATGAGGAGGAAGTTACATTTGCAATCGACGGTCATCACGAGATTCTGGAGACAATTAAAACGCCGATGTTTAGCGAGGCTGGAAGTTTGATCGGAGTTCTGGGTATATCACGCGATATTACCAGGCGGAGACAGGCCGAGGAAGCTCTTTTAAGTAGGGAACAACTGCTTCTTGGTCAAAACGAAGCATTGCTATCACTTATGAAAAACGGCAGGCTGTTTAGTGGTGATCTGAAAGAAGGCATTGCAGAAATCACCAGAGTCTGTTCCGAGCTTATACGGACAGAAAGAGTCAGTGTGTGGCGATATAGTCAGAATTTCATGACCGTCAAATGCCTGGATTTATATGAACGGAGCAAGGATCTGCATAGCGAAGGTGTGACTTTTCGGGGCGAGGACTTCCCTGCCTACCTTGACAGTCATAAACGTGGTCTCGTATTTGCTATCTCTGATATCAAAACCGACCCTAATGTCAGAAATATATCGCATGATTATTGGGATAAGAACAATATTCGATCTTTTCTGGATGCCCCGATATGGCTGCATAACAAAATTGGAGGTCTCCTAAGTTTTGAAAATGTCGGCGATAAACGGGAATGGTCGCAAGCCGATGAGCGCCTTTGCACTACAATGGCAACACTCGTTTCCTTGTCCTTCGAGGCCTACGAGCGCAGGCAGGTGGAGCAGGCGCTTAGGGAGAGTGAGGAAAGATTTAAACGGGCCTTTGAAAATATTCCGGATGTCGTCGTTATTTATGACAGGGATTTGCGAATTCGATATATTAATGAGGCCTCCAAACATCTCACTGGCCGCCAATCATCGGATTTCATCGGAATGCGAGAAGAAGAAATCTGGCCTCCGGAAATTTACAACGCTTATTTGCCCACTCTCCAGAAGGTCCTGGATACGGGCAGGGTTTGTTCTGTGGATATCGATCTGGAGTTTCCCGGTAAAGGGATGACCCAACTTGTAATCACCTGTGCCCCTTTGCTGGAAGAAAACGGCGAGGTTCGTGAGGTCGTCGGCATCACTCATAATTATACCCAGCGCAAGCGCGCTGAAAACGAGATTAGACTGCTGAGTGATCGACTTCGGATGGCTACGGAATCCGCTGGAATCGGTGTATGGGAATTAAATCTTCTAAATAATCATTTCTTATGGGATAAGCGGATGTATGAGCTCTACGGCCTTGATCCCGTCAATTGCGACGGCACCTATGAAATGTGGCGACAAACAATTCACTCTGAAGATATAACGGATACCGAGAAGCAGATGGAAGATGCCATAGCCAATTCCAGAGAATTTCACACGCACTATCGCATTATTACGCCAGGAAATGATATCCGCCATCTGGAAATGCATGCCATGATTATCCGAGCTCCGAATGGATCGGTTCTGAAGATGATCGGTGTAAATTTGGATATTTCAGAGCGAATTAATGCTGAGGCTGCTATTTATGAAGGCAAGGCGCATTTGGAAGAGGCACAGGCTGTTGCGAAATTAGGTAGTTGGGTAATAAACCCACAGACTCAAACTTTGATATGGTCGAAGGGAATGTTCGTTTTATATAACCGCAATGAGACTTTCGGGGCACCAGCGTTGAAGGAGTATATCGATCTGTTGCACCCCGAAGATAGGGATCATTTCCAGAATCTATATGACAGAATACTCATTGATGGCGAATCATTTGAATGTGAATTGAGGACTAATCCCTTTTATGGCCCCGAGCGCATAATATATACGAAGGTTCGCAGCATTTATGATGGCAGCGGGAAAATTATGCAATTGACAGGTATCGCACAGGATATTATTGATCGAAATATTGCTATAGAGAACCTGCGGCAAAATACTGCAGAACTTCGTCAACTTTCCTATGCGATAGAACAGAGTTCGAATATTGTTGTCATCACGGACATTTTGGGAAATATCAAATATGTTAATCCAAGATTTTTGGAAGTTACGGGTTATGCTCGCGAGGAAGTGCTGGGGCAAAACTCCAGAATACTAAAATCCGGAGAAATGCCTCCTTCAGAATACAAAGATTTATGGGATACCATTATTTCAGGTGGAACCTGGAAGGGTGAATTTCACAACAAGAAAAAAAACGGGGAATTATACTGGGAATCTGCCTCGATATCTCCGGTTAAGGATGAGAATGGGAATATTGTCAGCTTTATGGCCATTAAAGAGGACATTACCGAAGCAAAGAAAGACAATGAAGAGCGACGCATGCTTGAAATAGAAATGGATCAGGCGAGAAAGCTTGAAGCGGTGGGCTCATTAGCCTCTGGTATTGCCCATGAAATCAATACACCGATCCAGTTTGTGGGTGACAACACTCATTTCCTGGCTGACTCATTTTGCTCGCTTATCTCACTCATAGATACCTACAACGAACTCTTTAATAAGGCGAATTTGGAACCGGAGCTTGTCCAAAAGAAGGATCAAGCCGAAGAGAAGGTCGATCTCAAATATATTAGGAAGGAAATTCCTCTAGCCGTACATCAAACACTTGAGGGCGTGGAACGTGTCACCAATATCGTACGAGCTATGAAAAATTTCGCCCACAGTGATCAGGGCGAAAAGACGATAGCATCTATAAATGACATGCTTGAGAGTACTTTGACTGTAGCGCGAAATGAGTTGAAATACGTGGCGGATGTCATAACGGAATTCGATGAATCAATCCCGGAAATTGAATGCTGTCGCGACGAGTTGAATCAGGTTTTTCTCAACCTGTTCATTAATGCGGCTCATGCCATAGCCGACGTAATCAAAGGTGGCTCCGCAGAAAAGGGCACAATCAAGGTTTCCACTAATAAAGAGGGCGACAGCGTTATTATTAAAATCTCTGATACCGGTCCAGGGATACCGAAAAGCATTCACCACCGCATATTTGATCAATTTTTCACTACTAAGGATGTTGGCAAGGGATCCGGACAGGGGTTGGCAATTGCGCAGAAAATCATTGTGGAAAAGCATAAAGGAAGTCTGGACTTCGAGACTGAGGAAGGCAAGGGGACTACTTTTATTGTCCGTCTGCCGATAAATGTCCAGGAGGCTGTAACCGCATATGAATAAAATACTTTTTGTCGATGACGAACCAAATGTGATATATGCCTTAAAAAGGCAACTCAGCAAACTTACACTGGACTGCGAATGCCAAGGCGCCTTTTCGGCAGAGGAGGCGATTCAACTTATTGAGAAGTCTGATTTCGATACGATTATTCTGGATATTCGCATGCCAGGAATGGATGGTATTGAATTACTTGCGCATCTAAAGGCCGACGCAAGAAAAAAATACATTCCAATTATTATGTTAACCGGATGTGCTGAAAGGGAGTTAAAACATAAAGCCTTGGAATTGGGAGCTTTCGACTTTGTCAACAAACCTGCAGATCCGCATGAGTTGGCAGCCCGGATTAAGGGGGCGTTACGTATCAAGTCTTACGAAGACCAGTTGCGGGATCAAAATATAATTCTGGAACAACAGTTGATACAATCCCAGAAAATGGAACTTATGGGACTGCTGGCCAATTCCGTTGCGCATGACCTCAATAATATATTGGCTGTCATTTCCGGCAATACAGAGCTGGCTGCAATTAAGGCGAGCGGTATAAAAGGTGTTGAAGCAAATCTTGATCATGCCCGGAAATCATGCGACCATGGGGCAAGCCTTGTACAACAGATTTTATGGTTGGGAAGGGGCGCCGATTCCGAATGCAAATTGCATGATTTGAGAAGTGTCATCGATGAGAGCTTGATGCTATTGACAGTTCTAATACCGAAAACAATCGATGTGACATGGTCCAGGCCCGATTCCCCCTGTTTTTCTTATATACATCAAACGCAAATGATCCAGGTCTTGATGAATCTTATTACCAACGCCATACACGCTATGCGAAATGGCGGCACTCTGACAATCAGCATTTCCAACGGCCATGCTATCGAGAATTTATGGATTCAATCACAAAACCCGGCACCGGGACCATATTATAAGATTATTGTGGCAGATACCGGAGCAGGTATTGATCCGACCATTATCAACCATATTTTCGATTCATTCTATACGACAAAGCCAAAAGGAAAGGGCACCGGTATCGGTCTGTCGATCGTAAATCGTATTTTGACAAATCTTCATGGCTATGTAACCGTCGATAGCGAGATCAATGTCGGAACCTCGTTCAGCGTTTATTTGCCTGCGGTCGAGGACAATCCCAATGAGAAGTTAGAAAGTGAGGCATCTATTGGCAGTAAAGACTCAAATCCTGTTTGTTGACGATCAACCCAATATCCTTGCGGGTTTAAAACGTATGCTTCACGAAATGCGAAATGAATGGGATATGGAATTTTGTAGCAGTGGGAAAGAGGCCCTTGTCGCAATGGAGAGGCACTCGTTCGATCTTGTTGTCGCCGATATGATGATGCCGGAAATGAACGGCGCCCAACTATTGAAAATAATAAGGGAGCTATATCCGGGAACGGTTTGTTTTATATTATCAGGCCATTCCGATAGAGAGCTGATTCTGCAATCAGTTGGATTTGCCCATCAGTATATTGCAAAACCGTGTGATGGCAACAAGCTGAAATACTATTTAAGTAAAGCAATGGGTCTTCGCCAGATTTTATCCAGTCGGGAAATACATGCTAAAATTGTCAAGGTTAAAACTTTGCCGAGTCCCACGGATATCTATAACAAAATTGTGCTTGAACTTCAGTCTGAAACAACATCGATTAATACCATAGCCAGATTAATCAGCCGGGATATCAGCTTAACTGCAAAGCTCCTTCAAGTCGTAAATTCAGCGTTTTTTGGGCTGCCCACCCGTGTGGATAATATTAATCAAGCAGTTAGCTACCTTGGTTTGAATACCATTCAAGGTCTGGTTCTGAATGCCGGCATTTACAGCCAAATGAAGGATACGGGCATCCCAGATTCTTCACTTGAATTACTCTTTAATCACAGTATGGCTGTCAGTGCACACGCCAGGAAAATTGCCGGGGAGATCGGGCTAAAACAACGAGATTCTGAAGATGCCTTCCTCGCAGGATTACTGCATGACGTGGGCAAATTGGTTATGCTGACTGACTTTAAAGATGAGATGAACGCCGCCTTGGAATTAGCCCAAAAAAAGTCGATTGAAGCACATCTTGCGGAGAGAGAAATTCTTGGCGTGAGCCATGCCGAAATTGGCGCCCATTTGCTCTCTCTTTGGGGGCTGCATGATGATATTCTGGAGGCCATAGCCTTTCATCACATCCCAAGCCAGGCAGTCCCTCTGACAAGAAATATTCTGACGACTGTTTATTTGGCAAATACTATGGAGCGATGCAGTAAAGAAGGATCCAATGCGTCTTCATATTACCTGGATTGCGAGTATCTAAAAAAACTTGAATTAACGTACCAATTCCCTTATTTATTGGAGCGATGCAATATAACGGAATTGAAGAAAGGATGATAAAATGAATAATAAATATCCTGAAAAAATCCTGATTGTCGACGATGAACAAAACATTCTTGCGGCATTGGAACGCCAGCTTCGCGGGACTTTCAATGTTGTCACAGCCGAAGATGGGCATAATGGATTGAGGGTTTTGCAAGAACAGGGACCATTTGCAGTTATTGTATCCGACATGAGAATGCCGGAAATGAATGGAATTCAATTACTTGTTCAGGCTGCCAAATTTTCTCCGGATACGGTTCGCATGATGCTGACCGGAAATGCTGATCTTGAAACGGCAATGCATGCTCTAAATGAGGGCAATATTTTTCGATTTTTGGTAAAGCCATGTCAAAAGGCCACAATGGACTGGGCGTTGGAGGATGGAATTAAGCAATATCGTTTGATTATGGCAGAACGGGAATTACTTGAAAAAACTCTTAAAGGAAGTGTCCAGGTATTGACAAATATTCTGGAGCTGGTGAATCCACTGGCTTTCAGCAGAACATCCCGAATAACCAATTATGTTAGTCAAATATGCATGCGTTTAAAAATTAAGGACATTTGGCAATATGAGATGGCCGCAATGCTCTCCCAAATCGGATGCGTCACCGTTCCTGCTGACACTCTGGCCGCAATTTTCGCCGGGGGTGAGATGCCTGAATCAGAACTAAATATGTTTGCGGATCATCCTCATGTCGGAAAGCAGTTATTATCTAAGATACCAAGACTGGAGACAATATCTGAGATGGTGTCAGGGCAGTTGATAGAATATCAAGAGACCGCAATTGAAAACGATGCCTTACCTTCTGACCCGGGATTGCTCGGGGCTCAGATATTAAGAACTGCCCTGGATTTTGACAGCTTGATTACGCGTGGTCGTACTGCTACACAGGCTCTCGGCGAATTAAAATCCCGTAATAAAAAGTATCATCCCAGCATTCTCAAGACATTGCGGGATATTCAGATCGCACAAATTGAGATGCAATCAAAAGTGGTCAACATCCTTGATCTTAATGATTCGATGGTGCTTGCTGATGATATATATACTCGTGCTGGCGCACTGCTTGCCGCTAAGAATCAAAAAATCACTATATCAGTCCGCAAATTACTGAGAAATTACATTGAAAAGAAAGCTATAAAGGAAACGGTAAATGTGCTAATACCGGGCGGCAGCATAAAGGAATTGGAACCGATTCAGGCAACGATGGCCACATAAATCAAACCGACCATTAGAACAACTCTGGCAGGGATTAGAATTATGTCAAAAGCATTAAGAGTTTCTGATGGGGAGTCTTAGGCTGCTGAGCTTTCAATCACCCAGTTGCGGAAGTCGTCTCGTAGAGCCCGCCATTTTCCTAACCCATAGCACGCCATATTGTTACAAAAGCGCACGAAAGTGGCTTGTAGCCTCTCAATAATTTCCAAGAAATGTCGACATTAGTCGTGAGTAATGCTTAACAACAAGATCAGTCGACAGTTCCAGCTACCATTATCAGTAAATGGTTTCTGACCTGTGGAACCGCACCAGCGAGCTTCCACTGCCCAATTAACATTTCGGTCTGCTTGCTGCTTTTCGACTGAGGAAATGGAGCCTATGATGAAAGTCGTTAGTCGCAAAACCCCACGTTGGCTTCATAAGGACGCCGGCCTGAAGGAATATCGGCGGCCAATCATGCCATGTAACCACATGCAGGACGCCTCCGAATTGGAGCCAGGTCCCGCAATAACCGACCGCGTTAGCGCCGCCGGGAGCTTTCTGCTTGCCGCAATGCTCGCAATGTCTGTCTTGCTTGCCGCTACAGCCACACATGCTGCCACCATCACCACAATACAGAGCGGCAATTGGGACGTTAGTACGACCTGGGATGGTGGCGTGCCGCCGGGGCCGGGCGACGACGTCACGATCGCGAGCGGCCATGTGGTGACCGTAGCTGCGGATGCGGCCGCTGTCGCCACCATGGTCATTGCCGGCAACACCAGTGGCATCAACGGCATCAACATCAATCCGGGCTCACTTCTGAACGTGAGCGGCGCCATAACCATGACTGCACCGACATCCGGTACTTCCACGCTCAATGTTGGCGCTGGTACACTCAATGCCGCGAGTATTGCCATCCCTGGAAGCCCCACCGCTGGTCGCTACTGCGTCGTGACCGTCAGCACGGGAACCATCAATGTCACAGGCGCAATCACCTTCACTGGGACACCGGCTCAGGCACGGTTTATCTCCACTGACACAAGCACAGTCAACATTGCCGGAAACTTTGAAAGCGGCGGCACGCTCATCACCAGCAACACCGGCACTATCAACTTCACCGGCAGCACAGCGCAGACTCTAGGCTACTACACCACGTATAACAACATCACCATCAACAACACATCTAACGGCGTAGCCCTCAATGGCACTACCACAATCCTTGGCTCCCTCACAGTTGCCACCGGCACGTTCATCGTGGGCCCCTATACCCTCACCGTTGCCGGAGTCACCAACGTGACCGGCAGACTCTCCATCACCTCCGCCACCGGCACCAAAACTTTTACCGGCGACGTCACCATTAACAGCGGTGGTTCATGGGACAACACTTCTGGCAACGAGGCAGTGAACATGGGTGGGAGTTTCCGGAATGACGGCACGCTTGATGCAGGCACCGGCCGGTACACCTTCACCGGTGCGATAAAGACTATAGACGGCGTCAACCCGGTTTCGATTCCGAACCTCACAGTCAACGGCACCGTAACTAATTACGGCACATTGATTGTGAACACCGCGCTTGGGGGAAGCGGCACCCTCACCAACGGAACCAACGCGACGCTCGGCATTGGTGGGACCTTGAGTATCACCACCCTCGACGCCGCTACCACTTCCAACACCGTGGACTACAGCGGAACGGCCCAGACTGTGAGGGCCATCACCTATCACCACCTTACCCTGAGTGGAAGTGGCACCAAGACCCTGACCAACGTGGGAACCATCCACGGTGACCTCAAATTGTCAGGGATGTGTTCCGCCACTACGGCGATCACTACTACGATTGGCGGGAGTCTCTCGGTCGGAATGGGAACCACCTTCACGGTGGCCGGTTTTAACCTCACAATCGTCGGCGAAACCTCGGTGAGCGGAACACTGGCTCACTCCTCCGCGGCCGGTACGAAAACCTATGTCGGTCCGGTCACGATCGACTTTGGCGGCTCCTGGACAAATGCCAGCAACTCCGCGATCGCCTTCCACGGAGGTCTCACTCACAACGGAACCACCTTCAGTTCTGGCGCCGGGGTCTATATTTTCGATACCAACCCCCAAACG
This sequence comes from candidate division Zixibacteria bacterium HGW-Zixibacteria-1, assembly GCA_002838945.1. NCBI lineage: Bacteria > Pseudomonadati > Candidatus Zixiibacteriota > candidate division Zixibacteria bacterium HGW-Zixibacteria-1. The sequence goes on along the minus strand of PGXB01000067.1, from coordinate 2,447 downwards.
CTGGAGGGCGGAAGCACTCTGACGATCGACAATGTTATCGTCAACGGAATCACCCTGACCAACAACTCGACTAACTTGATAGTCTCCACCGCTCTAGACGGGACCGGTGAGTTACTTCAAGGGGCGGGCGCGACGCTCACCCTTGGTGGGACCGCAGGCATCACAACCCTCGACGCCGCCGCCGGTGCCAACACCGTCGACTACAGCGGGGCGGCCCAGACCGTGAAACCGACCACCTACCACCACCTCACTCTGAGCGGAGGCGGCACCAAAACCCTTACCAATGTGGGAACCATCGACGGGAACCTTACGCTGGCAGGGACGTGCTCAGCCACTACGGCAATTACCACCACGATTGACGGGAACCTCTCGATCGGAACGGGAACCATCTTCGCCGTTGCGGGCTTTAACCTCACAATCGCCGGCGAAACCTCGGTGAGCGGAACGCTGGCTCACTCTTCCGCGGCCGGTACGAAAACCTATGTCGGTCCGGTCACGATCGACTTTGGCGGCTCCTGGACAAATGCCAGCAACTCCGCGATCGCCTTACACGGAGGTCTCACTCACAACGGAGCCAGCTTCAGTGCCGGCACCGGGATCTATGCTTTCGACACCAATCCCCAAACGCTGGAGGGCGGAAGCACTCTGACGATCAACAATGTTACCGTCAACGGCATTACTCTGACTAACAACTCGACTAACTTGATAGTCTCCACCGCTCTGAACGGGACCGGTGAGTTACTTCAAGGGCCGGGCGCGATGCTCACCCTCGGTGGGACGGTAGGCATTATAACCCTCGACGCTGCCGCCAGCGCCAACACCGTCAATTACAGCGGAGCAGCCCAGACCGTCAAACCGACTACCTACCACCACCTCACCCTGAGCGGAGGTGGCGCCAAGGCTCTGCCGTCCACGACGCTGACAATCTACGGCGACTTCACCTTGTCGGGAACCGCCTATGCAACGGCCGCCGCGGCCATCAACATTGCCGGCAGCCTCAGCATCGGATCCAGCGCGTCGTTCGCCACTGGTCCCTTCACCCACGACCTCAATGGCGGTTTCAGCAACAGCGGCACCTTCACGGCGTCCGGTGGAGGCATCGCGCTAACCGGTACGACCGATCAGTCGATCGGCGGGAGCGCGACCACAACTTTCAATAACCTAACCGTTAATAAGATTGGCGGGACGGTCATGGTTAACACCACCTTCAACGTGGGCGGAATGCTCACCTTCGCCAGCGGCATTATCACCACCGGCGCAAACATTGTCATAATCACCTCGACAGGCGGGGTATCGCGCACCAGCGGCCATGTTTTTGGCAATCTAAGAAAGCAAGTCTCAGCTGGGTCGACTTCGCAGACATTCGAAATCGGAGACGCGGGCAGCTACTGTCCGCTGAGCGTTTCCTTTTCTGGAATAACCTCCAGTGGTGATTTGACTGCGAGAATAACGGCAGGAGATCACCCAAAAATCGAAAGCTCAACAATTGACTCTATCCGGAGTGTTAACAAGTATTGGACTCTTACAAACAGCGGAATTGTCTTCACAAACTATGATGCTAGCTTCGGCTTCAATGACGGTGATATAGACGGCGGCGCAAATACCGATTTGTTTAAGGTCGGCAGATACGCCGGTGACGTTTGGACTTATCCGGTTGTAGGGGTGAAGGCTGCTACCCGGACCGAGGCAATAGCCTTGACAGAATTTGGTGATTTTGGTCTCGGCGAGGATCGTCCAGATCCGCCCGTGCTGGCCACCATTGGTTCGCAGTCGGTGGCAGAGGGTCATACGCTGGTTGTAGATGTCAGTGCGACTGATCCGGACGGTGACAGTTTGACATTGTCAGCGGAGAACCTGCCGACGAACGCCGGCTTCAGTGACAATGGCGATGGGACCGGGAGTTTTGCTTTCAGTCCCGACTTCACGCAGGCAGGGGTATACAACGCAACATTTATTGTTTCTGATGGAGCGCTGGCCGACAGTGAAATCGTGGCCATCGAAGTGACTGCCGTCAACGCATATCCGGTGCTGGTATCAATTGGTTCGCAGTCGGTGGCGGAGGGTGATACGCTGGTGGTAGGTGTTAGCGCGACTGATCCTGACGGTGACAATTTGATACTGTCGGCGGAGAACCTGCCAACGAACGCCAGCTTCGATGACAATGGCGATGGGACCGGAAGTTTCGCTTTCAGTCCCGACTTCACGCAGGTTGGAGTGTACAACGTCACCTTTATTGCTTCTGACGGGGTTCTGGCCGACAGTGAGGTGGTGGTGATCACGGTCGTTAGACATGACTCGATCACAATTTCCGGGAACGCGGGCCTATCTGGCACAACCCTGAGTTATACCAATGAAGTTCCCCCGATTTAGTGGACACGGAGAAAGGATACTATTATTATGATTCTTTCTCATCCTGAGTCCCGAAGGACAGGAGGTGTTCAGATGTT
>PGXB01000066.1 GCA_002838945.1 candidate division Zixibacteria bacterium HGW-Zixibacteria-1 | reverse complement strand
ACGCCGTCATTCGAGCCTGGGTTTTAAAAATCCAGTTGACTTCGAACGGGCGGCTACCCTATCTTAACTATGTGTCCATTTTTTTAGGGGAAGACCAAAGGGATGACATCATAAGAGAAATTGATTCTGTCTTGAGCCGGCCCGTAGAGGAACTTCAGCCCCTCGATAAAGAGGAGCTTAAGGTTCGGGTACAAGGTGGTGAGTGGGGGAATGCAATTACCTCGGGCATCGTCGCCGGAATAGTGTTAGGCTTTGCCCTACAATACTTCCAGGGCGTTCTTATGCTAATGGTGCCCGCTGCAGCAATAGGATTCTTCATTTTTAGTAGCAATTTCCGATTCTCTTGGGAACAGAAGGCATTAGCAATTGCCATAATGTTGACCGTGGGTTTCTTTGGAGAGACCTTTCTCCGATGGGCATATTCCGGCTAGTATCGGCAAGTGGATTTGAAAGAACACAAGTGTAATCATAAGCTGAAAGAAGCCTCGGAATAGAAGATTAAACCCACGGTGCGGGGCTACTGCTCGAATATCGTCATTCTTCTAGACCTACACAGGTCCAATGGCCCTACCACCCAACCATGGCCATCTCTCTATATTATTGTTTTCCAATGCATTCCGCCAACCATCGCCAGTGCAATCGGATCGGGAATCGGAAGTTCACAAAAGCTTGGGGAGAGTGATACCGGGGCCGCATTTATATTTCAGCTCTATTCTATAAATTACCGGTGGCCGGTCTCTATGGTATCAGGTAAAGTCAAAGATCTGCAGGATGTTTTTCCTGTTCCCATCAGGATAAGTTGGCGGTGGTGTCAGTTGCGGGGAGCAACTGCAAAAGAATGATTGGATTCAAGACAGGTTTGCGAGCCAGAATAAAAGGTAAGTACTGGAGTAGATATAAGATCAGCCTTTTTCTTATTAAGGAGAAGCCATGGGAATTTTTAAGTTCGGAAACAAGACATACACTGTGGACACGGAAGAGTTTCTGTCTAATTTCAATGAATGGGATGAAGATTTTGCAAGGGGTATGGCTCCTAAAGTCGGTATAATCAGTGACTTGTCGGAAGATCATTGGAAAATCATACACTTTATTCATGATACGTTCAAGAAAACCGGGAAATGCCCGCTGGTTTATGAAACTTGTGAAATAAATGGCATTGAATTGGATGAGCTTGAAATGCTTTTCCCTGACGGGTATCACCGGGGCGCTATAAAAATTGCCGGACTGCGGGTCGGGTAATTTCAATTGCTGTCTAATATAGAAGTCAAAGCAGGTCCGGTTTTATCCCATGCTTGGGGTAGGCCTCTAATACCTTCGGACAGGTATTACCCTGATTCAATATTCCAACTAACTGTGTCTGGCTGAAGCGTGACCGTCTCATGTGAACCTCCTGACAACATTATCCCAAAAGCTCCACTCTTTACCTGTCAACCGTACGAGGGAGCTTACAAAGCCGACAACGGCAAGCATTTGAAATTTCCATCTTTTTCTTGATACTTTGGGGAAAGGAAACCCGATATATTTTGTACGCATTAAAAAATCATAAAGCTTCATAAAATTTATTGACCTAAGATGAAGATATAATTGACATTGCCTGTTGGTAGCTATATATTATTTATGGTTTAATTGCCATCATTGAAAAAGCAGTTCTTGAAATTTTGCGGCAGAAGGCAGCTTCTTGGTTACAGCTTGTCCGTTCCGCAATCAGGGTGCTTTCCGTCCGCTGTTAATAGATAAGTAATAGTAATGAATATCCTGAATAATTCCAACTAGGGAGCAAACGAAAATGTCTGGATGTCATCATCAATGGGAAATGATAGATATTCGATATGGATTTGTGGTTTTCGAAAAATGTTTCCACTGTAATGCCTTGAGGACATATTTTACAGCCGAAGTCAATCCAATTTTAGGTGACAAGTATCGTGAGGACGATTGTTTTTGGAGCCGGGTTGAAAATGCCCAATCTTTCCAATTCAATTTACGTTGCTCCAAATGCGGCCATATAGAAAAATTAAATGACCTGATGGGCTTTCTTCACTGCACGGGATGCCTGGCTGACTGCCAAGTGGAAATTATGCAGCAGCAATATGAAGCCGAAAAAACCTGGATTCTTGTCGCTTTCAGTTTTCTTCTTAAAGACAGACGCCAACCAATTTCTCTGAGTAAACTGGATATGCTGACCGACTATTTTAATCAACGAAGGGATACTTCACGTTCCAAGATAAAGATTATCTCCTTTGATCTGATTGAAGATCTCGCACATTGTCGGGGAGATTTTATTCATGACGTGGGTATGCTTTCCACTGAGCCACTCAATGACAGAAAACCCTTGTTTTAGAAAATGAATGTATTTCCTTATAAAAAGGCAGGAGACTTTTCATGACAACCGAGGATTTAATCGAAAAAATAGGCCTGAAACCTCTAAGCGCTTTCGAATCGCGTCGTGTCGAGGGCGTATTCATTTCCGACATGATCAGTGATGTCATGGCCGGGGCCAAGTCCGGAGATCTCTGGCTGACCGTCCAGACCCATAAAAGTATCATTCCGGCGGCCAATCTGGTTGATGTGGCAGCTATCATAGTCACTAGTGGGAAGGAAGTTCCAAAGGATACCATTGACCTGGCCAGCAAATACAACATTGCCATTTTTTCCACCAATCTGCCCACCTTTGAATTGGTTGGAAAGCTCTATACCCTCGGTACCTTGGCTAAATAATGGTTTTGTCAATCATACCGACATTCTGGAAAGGGCTTAGGCATCGATAACTGATGCACGGATAAACTATGGAGATACGGATGATAAAGGATGCTCTGGGAGCCACGGTTATTGAGTCCGAGGACAGACTGGATTCATCTGTCGAGCATATCTATGCATCTGATTTAATGAGCGACGTCCTGGCATTTGGCAAGGCCAATTCCATTCTATTAACCGGTCTGGCAACCCAGCAGGCCGTTATATCGGCCCATATGGCGGAATTTAAGGGTGTCGTTTTTATCCGTGGCAAAAAACCCAAAGATGGCTCACTGAAATTTGCCAAAGATAATAATCTGATTCTTCTTTCGTCCGAGCTTGATATGTTTGATGCTTGTGTCAGAATAGATGCCGCAATGAAGGGAGCTTTGCATATCATGGATGCCGGAAATACCAGGAATGCTCCGGTTGAGGTTCTTTTAAAGCAAGAGCTGTACATTAATGGAAACGATTTTGCCAGTGCCGGAATGGTCTCCACTGAAGTCAAGTCCATTCTGAAGAAAATCGGATTCGACCCGGTGCTTGTCAGAAGGGTCGCTATTTCCACTTATGAGGGCGAAATGAATGTGGTCATGCATGCCAATAGAGCCAAGGTCTGTCTTTCCATCACCCCCGAGGTTATCGTCGTTATAATTGACGACGAGGGAAAGGGAATACCTAATGTAGATTTGGCCATGCAGGAAGGATTTTCGACGGCAACTGAAGAAATGAGGGCCATGGGTTTTGGTTCGGGAATGGGATTACCGAATATAAAGAGAAACTCTGATGAGCTGTCGATTAAGAGCCAGGTCGGAATTGGAACCCGGTTGGAAATAAGGTTTTTTATTCAGAATATTCCTTTTAGTTAAAAAAAGGATACAAATTGACCGAATTTTATCATGCACATAAGGTGCTGTTGGAAAAATGCCGCGGACACATGATATGCATGCGTTGCTGTCCAACTCAGGCTATCCGGATAAAAGACGGTAAGGCCGTCATATCGAATGAGCTTTGCGTGGATTGTGGCACTTGTATCTCGTCCTGCCCGTCAAACGCTATCATTCCCATCACCGATCCTCTGAGTGAAATATCAAATTTTAAATATAAAGTGGTCGTTCCCTCCTCGGTCCTCTATTCGCAATTTGAACCAAATGTCCATCCTTATGTCATTCATTTGATTTTAAAGAAACTTGGTTTCGACGAAGTCGTCGATGTCGGAATTTTTTATTCCATGTTGGCCAGAGCCCTGGTCAAATACCTTCAGGAAAATAAGACCAGGCGCCCATTGATTTCATCGGAGTGTCCTTCGATTCTCAGGTTGATTCAGGTGAGATACCCGGATCTGGTGGAACTTGTCCTTCCGCTGGATGTCCCCCGCGAAATAGCTGCCCGTGAGATAAAACGAAGGTTGTCAGTAAAATTGGGGCTGAAACCGGAGGAAATCGGAATCACCTATGTCGCCCCTTGCCCTGCCAAAACTGTATCTATAAAACAGCCGGCCGAGAAGGCACACTCCTGGTTAGATGTCGCCGTTTCGATCAAAGATGCATATTCTGTGATTCGCCCCCATATCTCAGGCATTATGGAGAACTTTGATTTGAGCCAGGTTCCTGAGGATTTTGTGTTCAGCGGCGATTGGGCCATACTGGGCGGAGTAACCCATGGAGTGGAAATGGAGAATTGGCTGTCCGTCTCCGGTCTGGACCATGTGAAGAAGATCTTCGATGACATCGAAAATTCGCATCTGCGTAATGTTGATTTCGTCGAGGCTCTAACCTGCATGCTGGGCTGTTTCAGCGGCCCCTATAATATTGAGAATCCATATATCGCCCGCGCCAATAGTATAAGGCGGAGAGCCAAGTATAAAAGCAGTCTCGAACTGGATGAAAAAAATATTACGCGTCAACTTGAAAATGGTTATTTCAACCTGGAGCATCCTGTCCTGCCGCGGCCATCCAAGTATTTCGATACCGATCTTGAAACCTCTATAAAAAGAATGAAAGAAAGAGAGAGAATATATCAAAGGCTTCGCCAGAGCGACTGCGGCTGTTGCGGAGCGCCCACATGCATGGCTTTCGCCGAGGATTGCGTCCGGGGCGAAGCTAAACTGACCGATTGTATCTTTTTGGCACAAGCGGGGGGAGGGCAGGACTAATTGTGCCTGATTCCCCGTTCCGCAAGGAAGGAAGGTGATCCCATGGCCCTTGAAGATTATCGCGATGTCTTAACGGAATTTGCGTGTGTAGAAGGGGACCTGATTCCGATTCTTCAGATGATTCAGGAAAAGCATGGGTACATTTCTGAAGAAGCTGTCAGGAGCATCTCTCCCTTTCTTCATATTTCTGAAAACCAGATCTATGGTGTCGCTTCCTTTTATTCCCAGTTCAGATTTACTGAACCGGGACGAAACTCCTTGAAGGTCTGTATGGGGACGGCGTGTCACATGCGCGGTGGTCAGATTCTGGCCGAGGCTGTCGGGAGAGAACTGGATGTGAAACCCGGTCAGACAACCAAAGATAAGCGCTATGATTTTCAAAGAGTGGCCTGTTTGGGATGCTGTGCATTGGCCCCGGTAATTCAAATCAATGATGATATCCGCAGCCGTATGACCGTCATTCGATTAAAAGAAATACTGGACAAATATGAATAACTTTGAACGGATCAAAAAAGATGCCGGGGAAAAATGGGATCAGCTCCAGAACAGCAATATCCCGGTTATCTATGTCGGTACCGCTTCCTGCGGCAGGGCCGCCGGAGCAAAAGATATACTCGACGCGATCAAAATAGTTCTTGCAGAAAATAATCTTCAGGCCCGCATTGTCCAAGTCGGCTGCATCGGCCCCTGTTACCTCGAGCCACTTATGGATATTAGGCTACCCGATAAACCTCGAATAAGCTACGCCAATGTCACTTCCAATAAGGTCAAACGGATATTGGAATCAATCCTTCTTAATAATAATCCCCAGGCACAAATGGCCCTGGGTCATTTCGGAAATAATGAGGACGAATTAACGAAGGGGATTCCCCGATTTTTTGATCTTCCGATGCTTAAGCCCCAGGTGAGAATTGTCCTCAGAAATTGCGGTTTTATAGATCCCGAAGAGATTGATCACTATATAGCTAACGACGGTTATTCGGGACTGCTGGCCGCTTTTAATAAAGGACCGGAAGGCGTTATCGCCGAAATCAAAGAAGCCGGCCTGCGCGGACGCGGTGGGGCGGGATTCCCGACATATAAAAAATGGGAAACCTGTCGCGGTGTTCCCGGCGATACGAAGTACATGATTTGCAACGCCGATGAAGGCGATCCCGGGGCGTTTATGAACCGCTCCTTAATCGAGGGTGACCCGCATTGCGTCCTGGAAGGACTCCTGATCGCCGCCTATGCCATCGGGGCCACGCAGGGATATATCTATATTAGAGCTGAATATCCTCTGGCCATCGTGCGACTCAAAAAAGCCATGGCCCAGATGCGTCAGTATGGACTTCTTGGTAAAAATATCCAGAATTCGGGCTTTGATTTCGATATCACTATCAAAGAAGGTGCCGGAGCTTTTGTCTGCGGTGAGGAGACGGCTCTCATCGCCTCAATTGAGGGCAAAAGAGGCATGCCCAAATCGCGTCCCCCCTATCCGGCTATCTCAGGTCTTCACGGCAAACCCACCATCATAAACAATGTTGAAACGCTGGGGACTCTGCCAAGTATCCTGCGCCATGGCGCGGTCTGGTACAGGCAATTCGGAACTCAGGGGAATTATGGGACCAAAACATTTTCCCTGGTCGGCAAAGTGCGCCGCTCGGGACTCATCGAAGTGCCCCTGGGAACGCCTCTTCGCCAGATAATTTTCGATATCGGCGGTGGCTCCCGCAAACCATTCAAGGCCGTCCAAACCGGCGGCCCTTCAGGAGGATGTCTATCCGCGGAATTCCTGGATACACCGGTCGATTATGAATCTTTGGGTGCGGCCGGTTCTATTATGGGTTCAGGGGGATTGATTGTTATGGATGAAGACACCTGCGTTGTTGATGTTGCCCGATATTTCCTCGATTTCACCCAAGAGGAATCCTGCGGAAAATGCTCTCCGTGCCGGGTCGGGTCCGGGCACATGGTGGCAATTCTGGAAAGAATAACCAAAGGACAGGGACAACCGGAGGATCTTATTAAACTCCAAACTCTGGGAGAAACGGTCAAACGGGGATCGCTCTGCGGGTTGGGACAAACCGCCCCCAATCCGGTACTTACGACGTTGCGCTATTTCCGGTCCGAATATCTTTTTCATATTAAGGAAAGACATTGCCCGGCCGCCGTTTGTAAGGAATTAATAGAATATCGCGTGGTCCCTGAAAAATGCACGGGTTGCCGGAAATGCGTCAGCGTCTGCCCGACCGGGGCTATCACGGGCCCCAGGGCCGAACCGCACAATCTCGATCCGGATAAATGTATAAAATGCCGAGCCTGTTATGAAATCTGCCGTTTCGATGCAATAGCGGGCGATGCCATTATTATTAAATCCAATCGGAAAAGCCAAGAGGAGCAGTTGATCTAAAATGATCACCATAAATATTGATAATCAACCTCTGCAGGTAAAAGCAGGAACCACCATTCTTAAGGCCGCTCAACAGAGTAATATTTATATTCCCACCCTCTGCGACCATAAGGCTCTGACTCCTTTCGGCGGTTGCCGTATGTGTATTGTGGAAGTCGAAGGAATTCGCGGTTTTCCCACAGCTTGCACCACGCCGGTCACGGAGGGGATGATTGTCCGAACCAGTACGGTTCAGCTTCAATCCATAAGGTCGGAGATACTGCAGTTGATACTGAGCGAGCATCCCTGCAGTTGTCTTATCTGCGACGAGCAGGATGAGTGCAAGGAATTTTCCGGTACTATTCGTAAGGCCGGCGTGACCACCGGCTGTCGTTATTGTCCCAATGATGGGCAGTGCGAATTGGCCGAGGTCGTGAAAATCATCGGTGTGAAGGAGATTAATTATCCCATCAGCTACCGCTATCTGCCGATTGAGAAAGCGGATCCCTTTTACGATCGTGATTATAATCTCTGCATTCTTTGCGGAAGATGCGTCCGCATGTGCCAGGAGATTCGTGCGGCCAATACTCTTACATTCAAACAGAGAGGCCGACGGACCATTATCGGCCCGGCCTTTAACCGCACCCACATCGAAGCCGGCTGCGAATTTTGCGGCGCCTGCATTTCCGTCTGTCCCACCGGCGCCCTATCGGAAAAAACCCGAAAATGGCTGGGAAAGGAAGATCGTGAGCGAACCACGACGTGTGCCTTATGCGGCGTCGGCTGCCAGATTCTCCTCCAGATAAAGGACAATGAAGTTATTTCTGTTTTGCCGAATGAAGATCCCCTGATTAACAATGGGCAACTGTGCGTCAAAGGGCGTTTCTGCATTCCGGAACTGGTCAATAACCACCGACGCCTCAAAAAGCCATATCAGATCCATAAAGATTTAAAGGCAGAGATTTCTCTGGAGCAGGCAATCGAGGTCGCCGCCGGCAATCTTTCTGCCTGTCCTTCCGGGAAGTTTGGCATGATTGTGTCACAGAATTGCACTAATGAGGACCTTTATGTGGCTCAGAAATTTGCCCGAACCGTAATGGCATCGAACAATATTGATACCATGGCCCGGGTGTACTATGGAGAGAATTTCAGAAATTATCTCCATCTGGCAATAAACTCCTCCTCGCTGGAAAATTTCCGCCAAGCTGCCGCAATTCTCTGTATCGGGCTGGATACTCGCTTGGGCAGATCGGTCGTGGGAGTCGAATTGCGAAGGGCAAATAAGCGTGGTGCAAAAATTATTACCATCAATTCCCGACCGCACAATCTGCCCGTCATCGCTGACAAATGGCTAAAACCGGAAATCGGTCATGAATTTAATCTTATTCAATCAATGTTACATTTAACCAAAAATGACAATATTTCAAAAGTAAAACCACCTGAAGATCCGTGCGGTTTTTTTGACGAAGTAGCTTCGGCCGCGAAAATGCTCATGGAAGCCCAGGCTGCCGTCATCCTGATCGGCTCGGATATTTTCCGTTATCAAAGCAGTGTCGAAATTCTTAAAATCGTCGGGGAACTGGCCCAAAATATTAACGCCGGAATTATGCTGTTGCCGGTTCAAAACAATTTCTACGGCACTTTGACAATGGGAACTTACCCGGAGCTTCTGCCGGGAGGTTTATCCGCGGCATCCAGCGAAAATCGCGACCGTCTGGGTGAAATCTGGAATGCCAAAATTCCGGATATATCGGACTCCTGGAACGCCTCTATCCTCTCAAATGGAAGGGCCCTGAAAATCCTCTATTTCATTGGGGAAATCCCCTTTAAAAGCCATACCAAAGCTGATTTTACGATCTTTCAAAATATATATCCGCCGGAATCCACGCGAATGGCCGATCTGATTATTCCATCCGCGGCATTCACGGAAATCGACGGAACCTTCATCAATGGCGAGGGGCGGCTTCAGAGTGTAAAAAAAGGCGTAAATCCGCCCGAAAATGTTCTCCCCGATTGGAAAATACTCAGTCTTATAGCCAAAAAGATGGGAAAGAATGGTTTTGAGTATACATCCGTAGAAGAAATTCAGAAAGAAATTTCGTTTTCCGTAAGCGAATTCGGTGAAGTGAATGACGAACGAAGAAATATAATTCGGCTCGGATCAATATCCGAATTCATGGCCAATCAGCAAAATGCCCGTTGTAAAACCAGGGCCGATATGGAATATCCCTTTCTTCTGCAAACTTCCGCCATTGAACACACATATCGCGGTTTTCCCCTCTCCGCTTATGTCGGTGGTCTTAGAGATTTGCTTATGGAAAACTTCTTGGAAATCGGACCTGATGATGCCAAAGAGCTTGGACTAATTTCCGGAAACGAGGTTATTGTAACTTCCGCCGAGTTCGAGAAAACATGGCCGGCAAGAGTAGTTGACGAGCAATCCCCGGGAATATTGCACGTTACCTTGCCGCAGGGGGAAATCTCCGGTTACAATCCTTATCCGGTCAGAATAAGGAAGAAAAATGTATAAGCTCCTGGAAAATCGAATGATTGTTCCGAACATTCACCTTTTGGTACTCGAAGCTCCAGCGGTCGCGCGTGAGGTAAAACCAGGGCAGTTTGTAATTCTTCGAGCCAACGAAGACGGCGAAAGAATACCTTTGTCTGTGGCCGACTGGGACAGAGAAAAGGGAACAATAACCACCGCCGTAATGACGATCGGTGGAACGACCGGCGATCTGGCGGCAGTCAGAGCGGGAACAGACATTCCCACTGTGGTCGGGCCGCTTGGCAATCCAACGGAAATCGATAAATTCGGTACGGTCCTGTGTGTCGGCGGGTGCTATGGCATCGGCAGCATTTTTCCCATTGCCCGTGCGCTAAAGGAAAAAGGCAACCGGGTCATCATCGTCATCGAGGCCCGGAGTTCCTATCTATTATACTGGGAAGATAAACTCAAGCAGGTTTCGGACAAATTGATTCAAATCACCCGCGATGGAACCAAAGGGTACCGCGGGCATGTCGGTAGAATCTTTGAAGTCATGAAAGCTTCCCAGGAGAGTATCGACCGGATGATAATTAACGGCTGTACGTTCCTGATGAAGAGAGGAACCGATGCCAGCCGGCCATTGGCCGTTAAAACCATCGTGAGCCTGAATCCCATCATGATAGACGGTACGGGGATGTGCGGCGTTTGCCGGGTGACAGTCGGCTCGAATACAAAATTCGCCTGTGTTGACGGACCTGATTTTGACGGACATGAGGTCGATTGGAAGGAATTATTGCAGCGCCGAAAAACTTACTTAAGAGAAGAAGTCGTTGTATTAAGATCAAGTCGTTGCGAAGAACATGCTCTTAAAGTCAAGGAAGAAAAGCCATGACTGAGCCGAAGAAGAAAAAGATCGATTTGAATCGAAGGGAGATGCCGAAGCAATCCCCCGAAATCAGAAAATTCAATTTCGGCGAGGTGGCCCTCGGATATCCGATCGATACCGCGGTGCAGGAAGCGGAACGATGTCTTCAGTGCAAAAAGCCGCTTTGCATAGGGAAATGCCCGGTCGAAATCGATATTCCCGGATTTATCAAGTGCATCGCGGCCCATGATTTCGGCGGCGGCATCAGAATTCTCAAAGAAAAGAATTTGCTTCCTGCCGTATGCGGCCGGGTTTGCCCTCAGGAAGAGCAGTGCGAGTCCGTTTGCGTGCTTGTAAAAAAGCATGGTCAGATAGCGATCGGACGGCTCGAAAGATTCCTGGCTGACTGGGAAGCTTCCCAGGGGAAATTCGAAATCCCCGATATTCCCGCCCCTACCGGCAAGACAGTGGCCATTGTCGGGGGCGGCCCGGCCGGTTTAACCGTAGCCGGCGATCTTATAAAATTAGGTCATCAGGTTACTATTTTTGAAGCTCTTCATAAATTAGGTGGGGTCCTCACTTATGGCATTCCGGAATTTCGACTTCCCAAAGCTATCGTCAATCGTGAAGTCGATTATTTGAAGAAACTTGGCGTCGTTGTAATCACCGATTTTGTTGTCGGGAAAACCAGAACTATTGATAGTCTTCTTCGCGAATTTGACACCATCTTTGTCGGCGCCGGCGCCGGCCTTCCATGGTTTATGAATATTCCCGGCGAAAATCTCAATGGTGTCTACTCGGCCAATGAATACCTGACCAGAATGAATCTGATGAAAGGATTTCTGTTCCCGGAGTACCGGACCCCCATAAAGGAACATCGCCGCGTGGCAGTTGTCGGCGGCGGGAATGTCGCCATGGATTGTGCCCGGACCGCCCTTCGGCTAGGCGCCGAAACCAGGATCATATATAGACGATCCCGACAGGAATTGCCCGCTCGCCTGGAGGAAGTGGAAAATGCTGAAGAGGAAGGCATCGTTTTTGATTTCCTTACTCTGCCGATCCGTTATATCGGAGATGAAAACGGCTGGGTGAAAGAAATCGAATACCTAAAAATGAAACTTGGTGAGCCCGATGCCTCGGGGCGGAGAAGCCCCATTCCCATCGAAGGTTCCGAAACAATTCTTCCCGTTGACGCCGTCGTCTGTGCCATTGGCAATAGCCCCAATCCGCTCATCTCTAAAACCACACCCGGATTGGTCATTGGTAAGAAAGGGAACATTGTGGCCGATGAGCAGACCGGAAAAACCTCGATGGATAGAATCTGGGCCGGAGGTGATGTCGCAACCGGAGCCGCTACGGTCATTTTAGCCATGGGCGCCGGGCGCAAGGCGGCCCGGTCCATTCATGATTACCTGTGTTCTTCCGGTTAAATCCAGAGAGCATACTTCCCCTTATAAAATATTTGTGTGTAAACGGATTACAGAGAGAAGCAAATGGATTTCAATTCAATGAATGATATTCCGGATTTTGCCATCGGCAAGGAATAAGAAGCGCGCGAATTCTACATCAGGATCGCCGATTCGGCGAAATTTACGAACATGCGGCGAATTTTTCTCATTCTTCATGTAGTGTTTTTACTGATGGTATCAGTTTCAAGTCAGGTACAAGCCAAATGGTTTCAAGGTAAACCATTACCCGAAATGAAATCTATTTGAGTTTATGAAATAAGTTACAAATATAGAAACTTTTGCTATAATGCCCCGTCATATAAGCAAGATTGTAGTTAGTGATTTTTGTAATAATATGGCTGAATCCAAATGCCCGGAGATTGAGGTTGCATTATCAAAAAAACAGTAAATTTTCACTTAAATTGGACCGAAGATGGGGAGCAAAACAACCTTTATTTCTCGTCGTCGTTTCAAATTTGTGAGAGTGGGATAATATTATGACTGAAAACGGCCTGATGACATCTCCGCCATCCAAACTGGCTTCATTTTTCTTTCACAATAAGATGAGTGTAGCGGCCATTGTGCTGGTCATGGTACTTGCAACAATGTTGATCGCCGGTTTTGGAGCCTTGATCCCGATAATAATCACCCTGGTAGCCCTGCTTGTCTGCCTGAAAGACGGTTCTGTAAAGTTGATAGGCCTGACCCGTCCTCAATCATGGCCGATGACAGTTCTGCTGGGTGCCGTCATAGGCGTTGCCCTTCAAATGGCATTCAACATCCTCTTTGATCCTCTGTTTGAGCTGATAACCGGCTCACAGTTGGACCTGAGCAATGTGGATAACGTAAGGGGGGATTTCCCGAGATATCTGGTTTGGCTTGGGATTGGCTGGGTAATCGGTGGCTTCCTGGAGGAGCTTTCATTTCGCGGCTACATGATAACCCGGATCCGGTTCCTTCTGGGCGGGAATGCCGTCGGTACTACAGTCGCTGTTCTGGCCAGTTCGATCCCATTCGGGATAGCACACATGTATCAGGATTGGGCCGGAGCTCTTAGCGCCGGTGTGATGGGTCTTTGCTTCGCACTTTTGTTTATAAGGAGCCATTACAATCTTTGGCTGCCGATATTGGTCCACGGGTTTGCCAACACAACGGATCTTACACTGATCTATTTTGATCTACAACAAGCTTTTCGTCTGTTCTGAAGCACGTGTCAAGCGTCAAATTAGCCGGATATAGTAGGTCAAGTGTGAGGTTGCCCTCCTGACATCTTCATTCAAAGCCCCCGGTCAAACGAAAAACCCGAAATCAAAAAAACATAAAATTTCTATTGTCGTTTTAGTTATCTTTTTTTATATTTGGATTGTCGGAAAAGGAAAATCTGGAATAATGGATTTTAAATAGGCAGGAGTCAGGAGACTCCTACCCTTGTATCTTATTCTCAAAGGAATTGATATATTAAAGCGGACCGGGATGAAACTGTTCCTTCCCTCAGGTTTTTAAGCCTGTCTAGTAGATTAGTTC
>PGXB01000065.1 GCA_002838945.1 candidate division Zixibacteria bacterium HGW-Zixibacteria-1 | reverse complement strand
GCCGTCATTCGAGCCTGGGTTTTAAAAATCCAGTTGACTTCGAACGGGCGGCTACCCTATCTTAACTATGTGTCCATTTTTTTAGGGGAAGACCAAGTCATTCCTTCCGCGCATAGAATTTGTAAAATACAAACCGCGCCAGTGCGAAGACCGGGATCATGATAAGAAGGAAGTAAGGTATCCGGCCGTTGTTGAACTCGCTGGCAATCATAAACACCCAGACAATAAATATGAAAAATATCAGGGCCCGGTTGGCCTTGTACCAGCACAATCGCTGACGCTCATCCATTTTCATGGCGTCCATTTCGGTTTTCATTGCTCTCCCTCCTGTTCGATCAGTTCAAACAGCTCATCGGCGCGCATCCCGAGCGCCCTCGCAATTTGAAAAGCCAATAGCGCCGATGGATTATACTGACCCTTCTCAATCGACAGAATTGTCTGTCGCCGAACGCCGACCTTTTTTGCCAGATCCTCCTGGGTCATATCAAGCCGCGCCCGGTGCTGTTTTATGTGGTTTTTTAGAATTACCATGACTAAACTCACTGTTATTATTAACGAACATAATGTATAGCATAGCGCACATTTTGTCAAGTATTAATTTCATTCTTTTTGAAAATATTTTCTATTTTCAACTGTGGGAGGGGTTTTCTCCGATATCGGTGCGAATGCGATCGGCCTCATGGTTAATGGAAGACTGCTCGACCCGGCACTTTCGCAAAATATGGGAGACGATTTCAATCGCGGCCTCCTGCTCGGCGGCGATAATCTCATCCGCCCCGGCCCTCTTAAGCGGTTCGATATCAAGAAGATACCGTGTCCGGGCAATTATGTGAATTTTCGGCGCGGCCATTCGGGCGGCCCGAATTGCCTGCTCGACCGCCGATGGATCATTGATGACAATGACAAAACTCAGGGCATGAGTCAGCCCCAGCCGCTCCAGCACTTCGCCCGAAGTAATATCTCCATAATAAGCCGGTTCCCCCCGGGCCAGCGCCCGGTGGATATTCTCGCTGTTGAGATCGACAATGACATAAGTCATGCCGCATTTTTTCAGGGCCATGGCCAGTTCCTGCCCGGCGAATCCATAACCGCCGATAATAATGTGATTTTTAAGCGGAGCATCCAGTTCGGCTTCCTCGGCGGTGGAAACTTTAAGGAGCTTATTCAGGGCCCTCATTTTGCCGACGCCGGCTGCCATCTTGGGCGCCAGTGAGAGGGCAAACGGGGTCAGAAACATCGAAATAATCGCCACGGCGATCAGGTCGGCCGAAAGCGGGTCGCTTATCAGGTTGGTGCCCTGCGAGGTGCGTATGAGAAGGAATGAGAACTCGCCGATCTGAGCCAGGCCGACCGCTGCCAGAATCGATACCCGTAGCGGAAGCCGCATGATAAAACAGGCGATAAGAACCACCACTAATTTCCCGAAGAGAACGGCCACAAGAATTATTAAAACAGGAAAGATATTATGGATGATGTTGACTGCCGACAGAAGCATCCCCACTGAGACAAAGAAAACACTGGTGAAGACATCCTTGAACGAGATGACATCGGATAAAGCCTGACTGCGGTATTCCGAGCCGGCCACGACCAGTCCGGCCAGAAAGGCGCCGAGCGCCAGCGACACACCGGCCGCTGATGTGATCCAGGCGGTCCCGATACATATCAGCAAGACCGCCATCACGAACAGGTGACGTTGACGGGTTGCCGCGATAATATTCAAAAAGCGGGG
This sequence comes from candidate division Zixibacteria bacterium HGW-Zixibacteria-1, assembly GCA_002838945.1. NCBI lineage: Bacteria > Pseudomonadati > Candidatus Zixiibacteriota > candidate division Zixibacteria bacterium HGW-Zixibacteria-1. The sequence continues at coordinate 11,979 of PGXB01000065.1, read as the reverse complement.
AATAATAAGCCGTGAGGCCAGTACGACGCCAATTACAATCAGTACCGCCCTTCCCAATGTCATCAATATTTCCATGGAGGAAGTATCGGACCCGCTGAGAAGCGGGATGGCCAGCATCATCGGGACAACACAGAGATCCTGAAAGACAAGAATACCGATTTTAATACGGCCGTGCGGAGCATCGGTCTCCCCTCGCGTTTCAAGACCCTTCAGGACAATGGCGGTACTTGATACGGAAATAATGAAACCGATAAAAAGCGATGACTGCCATGCCAGACCGGCCAATCTCGCGATAGTATATGCGGCCAGGATGCTTAATCCGACCTGGAGAAAACCGCCGATTATGATCGGTTTCCAGAGTCGCTTCAGCCTTTCGAGGGATAATTCCAGACCGATGCCGAACAAAAGCAGCGCGATACCGATTTCGGCAATGATCTCGACCTGGTGAATATCATTTATAAGAGCCAGTCCCTGCGGGCCGACCAGCATCCCGGCGAAAATAAAAGCGGCGATTGAGGGGATTTTCAGGCGGTGCAGAAAAGTCACGACAAAAACGGCCACAGCCAGAATGACCACAAGGTCGCGCAAAAAAACCAGATCGGCCATATTCTTTGATCCTTACCCTGTGTCTGAATAATTGCCAAAACGATCGTTGAATTATTCTTTAATTTTAATAATGTCCTTCTCTTTTCCGAGGATGATCAGAATATCCTTATCCTTGATCATATGCTCGCCGCCGGGGGCAAATTCAAATTCGCCGGTCGAAGAGTCCTTGAGAGCAATCACCTGGATATGGAATTTGGTTCGAAGCTGCAGGTCCATCAGCCGCTTATTTATAAAACTATCCGGAGGGACCACTTCGGCCACATAGTAATCCCCGGTCAGCGGCAGTTGATCGATCAGATTGGCCCGACCGAGAGAATGGGACAGCCTGACAGCCATTTGTTTTTCCGGAATCAAAGCTTCGGTGGCGCCGACTTTGTAAAGAATTTTGGCATGGTCGTCCGAATTGGCCTTGACGATGATCTGGGCCGCGCCGAGCTCCTTGAGATGCAGCGCGATTAAAATCGAAGCATGGGAATCTTTGCCGGTCGATACAATAAAGCAATCGTAATTCTCGACCCCAAGATTTTCAAGGAAATCACGATCGGTGACATCGGCGATGATAGCCAGATCGGCCGTGTCCTGAAGCGATTGCACCTTGGCCTTGTCAACATCGATGGCGGTGACTTTGCAATCGAGTTTCGACAATTCTCTGGCGACGGTGGCGCCGAAGTTACCCAGACCTATGACAGCGAATTTTTTCATAACACACCTCTAACCGACCATAACCTGTTCATCGAGATATACGATCTCGCCTCGTTTAGGTGGTCGGGCCAGTGTAAACACCAGGGTCAGCAATCCGACCCGGCCGGTAAACATTAAAAGAATTATAATGATTTTTCCAAAACTGTGCAAATGGCTCGTGGCTCCAAGCGATAAGCCGACCGTTCCGAAGGCCGACATCACCTCAAAGGCACCTTCAACGAACCAGCCATGACTCAATTTGTGCGGCACCGGTCTATCTTCCACAAACATAAACATGACAAACATAACGACAATAATCAAAATGGCCACAAGTATGACGGTCAGGGCGCGGTTGATTGAATCACTGCCCAGTGATTTCTTAAACACGGTCATCGAGGAGCGCCCCCGAAAGCGATTAAAGGCCATAACCAGCAAAACCGCCAGCGTGGTTGTTTTAACACCTCCGCCGGTGGAACCGGGACAGGCGCCGATAAACATCAGAATAATGGTTATCAGCAGGCTTACTTCAGTCAGGTTGGTCTGCGGGATGGCGTTAAATCCGGCGGTGCGGCTGGTCACCGCCTGGAAGAAAGCATTGCCCAGTCCATCAACAAAACCCAAATTCCGAATAAATTCGTTGCGGTATTCTCCAACCATGAAGGCGGTCGTCCCGATTATAATAAGAGCCGCGGTAACAATGAGGCACAATTTGGAATGCAGCGAAAGCTTTAATTTTTTATTCCGCATCTTCGCCGCCAATTCGTTGATGACGACAAAACCAAGCCCGCCAAGTATTATTAACACGGCAAAGATTGCCAGCATCGGCAGGTCATTGCGATAGTTTTCAAGGCTGTTGCTGAATGGTGAAAATCCGGCGTTGCAGAAGGCTGAGATAGAATGAAAGACGGAATAATAAACCGCCTTGCCCACCGGGAATTCTCGGCCGAAACGCAGAAACAACATGACAGCTCCGATAAGCTCGACCGTAAAAGTTGTCAGCATGACAGCTTTGAGCAGTGAGTACGGCTTCACTCTCCTGTCGCCGCCCAATGTTTGCGTAATAGCCAGCCTGTCCTGAAATGAAAGCTTGGGTACTATCGTTATCAACAAAGTCGTGGCAAGGGTCATAATTCCGATCCCGCCGAGTTGTACGAGAATCAGAATAACTATCTGTCCAAAGAATGAAAAATCGTGACCGGTGTCGAGGACCGTCAATCCGGTGACACAAATAGCCGATGTGGCCGTAAAAAGAGCATCAATAAGACTGACCGGCTGACCGGAGGAACTTATCGGGAGAAGCAAAAGAAGGGCCCCGACCATAATAGCCGCAAGAAAGTAGATGACCACTTTGCGTTCCGGTTTATGACCGATTAATTCCATCTTTGGAATATTCCCGGATAAATGTTTACACTGATTCGATCGACCCTATTGATCCAGCCCCCACCGTTCACGTATCAAAGCCGGCGGCAGAGAGCCTTCCGCCAATAATCTGTCGTGAAAATCCTGCAAAGAAAAGTTTTCGCCCTCGCGCGCTTTGACCTCATCGAGCAATTTAAGGATCTCCAGCTTGCCGGTAAGGTATGTCATCGGAACGGTCGGTTTTTGAACGTACCAGTTAATTTCCGTCCGCATCGTTGATGTGTCCGATTCAGTCGTTTCTGCCATCCATTTGATTGCTTCCTCGACCGACATTTGCCCGGTCTGAAGTTTGACATCGACTATTATCCGGGCGGCTCGAAAGGCGATACCCCCGAGCACGCGAAGATACTGGCGATCGTCACTGCCGTAAAATCCGCTGTTGTACATCATTTCTTCGCAGTACAACGCCCACCCTTCTTTTAGCAACATATTGTCCTGCCACTTCCTGACGTCATCATCAAGAAGTGAAGCCATTTGCATCTGAAGATGATGGCCGGGATAGGCCTCATGGACGACGCCTCCCTTGAAGCCGCGCCGATTAATATATTTATATCTGGCGGCGCGCTGGCCGGCATCCATCGTATCCGGAATCGGCCTGACATAGAAATAGCCGGTTTGAACGGGGCTGAATTCCCCCGGCGGCTCATAGGCTAGAGTGCTGATCATGCCGGTCAGGAACGGCGGCGTTTCGATAACAAGACACCGGCCGATATCATCAGGTACTGTGACAATATTATTTTCATTAAGATAAAGTTTAGTCTGATCAACTTCCCAGTTATAGTACCTCAGGATATCGTCTTTAGTCAGACAATCGAGGACAAATACCGAATCCACCTGCGAGTTCGAGGGATCATGATCGGCAAGATATTCATTATAGAGTTGTTTTGTTTCTTCAAGCAGGTTTTCGCCGATCTTCAGAAGTGAATCGGAATTAAAATCGAGAAAATACTGATGCTGAAGCAGGTAATCATAATGATCCCTGCCGACCGCAAAAGATTTAGGGTCGCCGGGAGTAATATTCTCAAGGAAATGTTTGTATTCCAGCATCGAACTGACGGCGCGGTCCACCGCGATATTTATCTCTGAAGCCAGGATAGGGAACTGTCCGGACAGGTCGGACTGCATCGAGCGATAAAAATCGACCCCGGTATTGACCATTTCGATGGCCGCATCTGTAAATACCGGAGGCGGGGCTTTCAGATTTTTCCTGGCCTGGCTAAGCAGGTCAGGAACAACCTTCATTCTCGCGATAATATTCTGGACCCGGTTTTCCAGCGGGGCATAATCGGAAGCCAGAATCAGGTAGATGCCGTACACGGCATCATCGATATAAATAAAAGGATTTCTGTTATAGAATTTGGTTTTGTTCAGCTCGGCCAGGGCAATATCGACATTACTCTTGAGAAGTTTTAGATCTATCTGATTTTCCGGCGAAAGATCGCTTTTTTGATATTTATAAATCCGGGTCTCAAATTTCTTCAGAGCCGCAATTTCATTGATTATCCCTTTCGAGGAATAATCAGTAAAGCGATAATCATAATCATGAATTCCTTTGGCAGTGGCCAGCACCGGGGAGAAAGCCTGAAGATTGTTTAGAATTTCGCCGGATAATTTGTTAAAATTCTCATCCAGCTTGCTCTGGCCGGCTGCAATCGAGGCCATCATTAAAAATATAACCAGAACGAAAACATGCTTTTTCACAATACCTCCGATGTACACTCATTAGTCCTGTTTATAAAAACCTGCGACAACCTCAATATGCATTGTGTGCGGAAACATATCAACCGGAATCACTCTGTCCAGATGATATCCCGACTCCACCAGCATCGCGGCGGCTCGCAAGGTAATTTGGCGGGGAATCGATTGCTGACCGAATTTTAGGTGGATTTGGAATTATCAGGGGGTGATATTTTCTGCACTCGCAGTCTTTTCAGGCGATTGTGCGATACTTCAAGAACTTTGAAGCGAATATCATCGAAAAGAATTTCTTCTCCCTTTTTGGCCGGGCGGCCCAATTTTTCAAATATCATGCCGGCCAGGGTGGTAAACTCATCCTCCGGGAAATTGGTCCCAAACTGATCGTTTAGTTCATCAATCCGGAGCGAACCGGCGGCAAAAGCCAGGGTCTCGTTTTCCTTGACAAATTCCCGCTGCTCGGTATCGAATTCATCCTGAATCTCGCCGACAATTTCCTCAAGCAGGTCCTCTAGAGCTATCAAACCGGCCGTCCCCCCGAATTCATCCAGGACAATTGCGGCATGCACCTTCTTTTGCTGAAAAGTTTTTAACAGTGTATTCAGTTTCATCGAATCCGGTATAAAAAGGGCTTTTCTGATGATGTCATTTATAATTATGAGGTTGGAATGCTGGAGAACCCCGATGATATCTTTGGTATAAATAATTCCCACAATGTTATCAAGGGTCCCGTCATATACCGGATATCTGGAGAACCCGTGAGCGGTCGTTTTTTTGAGAATCGTTTCGGTGTCATCGTTGATGTCGATTCCGATAATATCGGTCCGGGGTGTCATGGCCTGACGGGCGGTAGTGTCGGTAAAATCAAAAACCGAATGAATCAACTCCTGCTCGGTGGCATCAAAAACCCCCTTTTGTCTTCCTTCATCAATAAGAATATCGATTTCCTCTTCAGTGACAGCGGTGCTGCTGGAGGGAGTTCTCTTCTGGCCCAGCAGGTGTAAAACAGCCTGGGCGGCGGCTGTCAGAACCTTGACCACAGGAAACGCGATTTTTATAAAGAGGCTGATCGGGCCGGAGACTTTCGCGGCGATTTTCTCCGGTCTGGCAATGGCCAGGTATTTGGGAACCAGTTCACCCAGGACAACCGTCACAAAGGAAATCAATATAACAACGATAAATAGCGAGATTGTCCTGGATGAGCGCGAAATAATATCGATCGGTATTTTTTCCACAAGCGGAATCAGGTAGTTGACGATGGTGGCCCCGCTGAAGACGCCGGCCAGGGTGGCGACAAAGGTGATGCCGACCTGAACCGAGGCCAGGAATGATTCCGGGTGGGCATGTATCCTGACGGCTCGTTTGGCTCCGCTGCTGCCTTCCTTGGCCAATCTTTTCAAACGGCTCTTGCGGCCGGCGATTATGGCAAATTCGGAAAGGGAGAAGAAGCCGTTAATGGCTATTAATATGAGAATGGCCAGGATTTCCAGGTAAGCATTATGCATCAGGATTTACTATCACTTCGCCTAACCGCCCATCGCCAGCTTTTGAAGCCGTTCAATTCGCTGTTCGACCGGCGGATGGGTTGAGAAGAGTGATGACAGTCCCTTTCCCGACAAAGGATTTGCAATAAAAAGCGGGGCCGTGGCGGGCCGTTGATCCAGGTTGAGACGAACCGGCGCCTGATGCAATTTTTTGAGCGCCGAGGCCAGCGATAAATATTGCCCGGTAATTCTGCCCCCTTCGGCGTCCGCCTTATATTCGCGTGAGCGCGAAATGGCCATCTGAATCAGCAGGGCGGCAATCGGAGCCACAATCATGGCCGCAATCATTCCCAGAGCGCCGCCGCGATCATTATCGTTGCGTGAATAGCCGCCTCCGAATATCGCCGAAAAACGCGCGATTGAAGCCAGCACGCCAATCGCGCCGGCCAGGGTCGCGGCGAGAGTTTGAATCAGCATGTCTTTGTTGATGATATGCGCCATTTCATGACCGATGACACCTTCCAGTTCGCTGTCGTTGAGAAGCTCCAGCAAACCTTCGGTGGCCGCAACCGCAGCATGATGCTCATTGCGCCCGGTCGCAAAGGCATTGGGCGCCTTGCTCGGGATGATATATACTTTCGGCATCGGAATCATGGCTTTCTGAGAAGCATTGCTGACAATTCTGTAAAGACGTCTATGTGTAGCCTCATCAACCGGACGGGCACGGTACATCTTAAGAATGATTTTGTCGGAATACCAGTAGGAGAAGAAATTCATTAGCGCTGCAAAAAAGAAGGCAATAATCATTCCATTCCGACCGCCAAGAAGAAACCCCACACCGATAAACAGCATGGTCATTAAGAGAAAAAGCATGAAAACCTTCAGGCTGTTCATAAACTCAATATCCTCACTTCACTCCAAAATATTATAATTACACCCGATTCGACAATCAATATTTTTTCATATGATTAAACGATTATGGCCCCGAAAAGTTCGCGATTTCGGGGCCATAGAATTCCTGTCCGGAGCGCTAACTTGTTATCGTGAAGGACGTTTCTTCTTATCCCTGCCCCAGAAGTCATCCTCGTCGTCGGAATCGTCATCATTATCATTCGCAGACGTCTTAACCGGAATTTCGGTTTTTTCTTCAACCGGTTCATCCCGTGGAGGTTCCGGTGTCTCGACATGAGGCCGCTTTTCCTTTTCCGGGGGTTTTTCATCTTTGGGCTCTGATTCGAATTCCGGTTTATCCGATGAATCATCTATCGGCATATATACCGGCGGTTCGATTTTGCTCACCGGTTTCTCCGGAGCTTCATTAAAAAGATTGTCCTGAACCTCTTCCTTTACTTTCGAGACATTGTCCTGATTGCCAAAGAAATCAATCTTGGAAAACTCAATATCGAAGTATTTCTCATTGGAGGTTTTGTCCGGATGGTTCTTTTCTTTGGCGCCGTTTTCATTTGCGGAGTCTTCGCTCATCGAAGCCAGCTGCTGACGGACTTTTTTCAGTTCCTTATCAATTGTATCCTTTGGAATTTCTTCGACCTTTTTCTCAAGCACCGGCGGCTTTTTGGGCCGGTCAGGGATAACAACCGGAGTCTTTTTCTCAAAAGCAGGTGCTTTGGACTGATCCCTGGATTGTTCGCGGGGTTGATATCCGGGACGATCACTGCGGCCGGGGCGGTTCTGCCGACCACCCTTGTCATACCGCGTGTCTCCGTTGCCGCGTCGTTTGTCGTACTTACGGCCATCCTGGGTCTTGCCAGGGCCCTTGCGACTGTCGGGGCGCGAATCACGCGGCTGGCGAACCGGACGAGGACGTTCTTTTGTTTCCGGTTTCGGCGCCGAGGGGCCAGTTTTGGTCGCCTGTGCAGGGCTTAAATATGTTTTGATTTCGGCCGTCTCGCCGATGACAGCGGCGCCCACGGCATCACCCCAGACATTGACGGTGGTCCGGCAGCGATCAAGGAACCAATCCACGGCCAGGATCAATCCGATGCCTTCCAGAGGCAGCCCGACCGCCGTTAAAACTATCACCATGGTCACCAGTCCGGCCTGCGGAATGGCCGCCGCGCCGATTGATGCCAGGGTGGCAGTCAGGAAAATAATTACCTGAGATCCAATCGAAAGCGGAAAATTTATGGCCTGGGCAATAAAAATCGCCGCAACCGCTTCATATAGCGCGGTGCCATCCATATTAATGGTGGCGCCGAGAGGAAGGACAAAGGCTGACGCTTTCGGGCTGACCTTGTTCTTTTCCTCTACCCCCTCCATGGTAAGAGGCAGGGTGGCCGACGACGAAGCCGTCGTAAAGGCGGTTGCCAGAGCCTGTCCCATATTGAAAAAATACTGGAGTGGCTTTTTTCTGCCGAAGAATTTCAGGATCAAAGGCAGGACAATCACGGCGTGAATTAGCAGCCCGATAATAACCGTCAGCGAATACAGTCCCAATCCCGAAACAATTTCACCAAGATATCCGCGATTTTCGGCAACGATGCTGCCGATTATGGCCAAAATGCCGATCGGTGCGAAATAAATAATCAGCACCACGATTTTCATGATGGCTGCATTCAGTCCGACAAAGAAATCAATAACCGGCTTGCCTTTCGGGCCGATTGATGTCAGGACTCCCCCAAATACAAGGGAGAAAATAATCAAGGGCAGGACGCTGCCTCCGGCAGCGGCACTGATAAGATTTTCCGGAATCAGGCCGATTATAAAATCCGAGAAGGTCGCGCCCTTGCTTTGTGCAACCATCTCCGGCACCTGACTGCCGACACTGTTTATTCCGGAACCCGGCTGAATAATATTTACCAGAATTAAACCTATAGTAACCGCGAAGCCGGTTGTAACAAGGTAATAAATCAAGGTCTTGCCGGTCGTGCGTCCCAGTTTTCGGATATCGCCCAACGATGTAACTCCGACAATCATGGACGCGACAATTAGAGGAACGACAATCATTTTAAGGGCATTCAGGAAGAGTGTTCCGAGGAATTTGATTTGGATAAAGACGTCACCAAAATAGTAGCCGCCAACTGCACCCAGAACCGCCCCTAGAAGCATTCCCAACAGGATAATGTTGCTTGTTCTTGTACTCATAACCTCAATTCATGTGACAAATTAACAGATAATCTTTTAATATACTTATATTTGGCCAATATAGCAAACAAAAATCCGGGCCAACCCGAATTCGGACATCCCTATAAATAACATAAACAATTGATTCACAACAACATAATAAATACTAACAAGGGCTTTTACCTGGATTATTCCCTCAAAAACCGGCATTTCGACGAATAATTTGAACTTGCTATCCGAAAGCTATTATTGAATATTCGATTTATGACAATCTTCGACCACGTTTATTTTATGGAAAGAGCTTTCCTCGAAGCTCAGGTTGCTTTTGAAGAAGACGAGGTTCCGGTGGGAGCAGTCGTCGTCAAAAATAACCAGATTATCGGGCGCGGGCATAATCAAACCGAGACGCTTAAAGATGCCACCGCCCATGCGGAAATAATCGCTCTCACCTCGGCGGCCCAAAATGTCGGAGACTGGCGGCTGGATGAATGCATTTTGTATTCCACCATCGAACCTTGTGCCATGTGCGCCGGCGCCGCCGTTCTTTCGCGAATCAAAACAATCGTCTTTGGGGCACCGGACATAAGATTCGGCGCCTGCGGGACAATCTTCGATATTCCAACCGAGAAAAGATTGAACCATCGCATAGAAATAATATCCGGCGTGATGCAGAAAGAAACGGCTGAATTGATGCAGCAATTTTTCCGGCGTATCCGCCTGAACAAGGAAAACCCAAACGGCCAGGAGGGGCAGAATGAATGATGAAAGCAAGATCGACATAAACAAGTTGCTGATCAAACCTGTTTACATAGGGTTGTTCATGAATATCCTGGTTCCGGCGATACTTCTCGGTATCGTCTACTATATAGACAAGAATGGGGGGCAGGGCCGCGGGCTGACCAGCGATACCTATAACATCATGTTCTGGGCACTGTGCGTCGTGGCGATTTCAGAGGGCGCCATGGCCTTTATCCTGAGGCAGAAGTTCTTCTTCTCGCCGATGGCCGTATCCAAAGAGACGCTCGAAGATGACCTTGTCCGCGGGTTCATGAATGCCTCGATTATCTGTTATGCGTTTACATCGGCCATCGCCATTTATGGCCTGATATTATTTTTTATGGGCGGTACGTTTGAGACGATGGTTCTGTTCGTTCTTATTTCGATGATTGCCTACCAGTTTATCCGCCCCCGCTACGGGTTCGCGAAAAAAGTGATCGAGGCCCAGGAGAAATTCGTTCAGGAGGGCCATTTTTATCAGCCCAAAAAATAGGCTTTACATTTGCCCGGAAAATCATTAATTAGGGCGAAAGAAATTATCGGGCCGTGGGACATCCTGATGTCCCTTCATGAAGGCCCCTGCTGTTTTGACACGAGAAGATTTTTTTGCGACGGAGAGGTGCCAGAGTGGTCGATCGGGGCGGTCTCGAAAACCGTTGAGCCTTTGCGGGTTCCCAGGGTTCGAATCCCTGCCTCTCCGCTTAATTTTTTAGTCTCACCGTAATATTATACTTGACAAACAGTTATAATTGCCGATATTGCTATCAGAGTGTCCGTGTGACCAAATTGTGACCACTCTTTGCAGGCCGTTTTATTATGGGTAATATCTACAAAAGAGGCAAAATCTGGTATTTAGACATCCGCGTCAAAGGCCGGAGAGTCCGTAAAAGGCTTGGATCATCCAAGCGTATCGCCGAACTTGCCTTGAATGACGCCGAGGTCAAAGCGGCCAAAGAAGAGTTTGGCTTTGCCCAACATGATATCACCATCGATAAGTTCATGGCGCAATTCCTTGAGTACTCCCGGGCCAATCATCGGGAGTCAACTACCAATCGCTACCGAGCCGTTATAGACCATTTTAGAGAGTTCCTGAAGACCAAACAGGACATTACCTTCATGTCGGAGATCACCACTGAGGTTGTCGATCAATATAAGGTCTTTCGCAAGAACTCCATGGTCAATCCTAATGGCCACCCGGTCGAGTCAGATGATGATATTGAAGAATATACCCGCAAAGGTGCCCGGGCTCATACAATCAACTTCGAGATTGCCGCTCTCAAGACCATATTCAACTTGGCCATCAAATGGGGCTACCTGAAGGAGAATCCGACCAAAGGCATCAAGAAGCTCAAAGTGACTGATTCCAAGACGCTGAAGTTCCTGTCGATTGAAGAATGCCAGAAGCTTCTCAATGCCTGTCCGCCTGATCTTTATCCGATTTATTTCACTTTCCTGAATACCGGTATGCGTAAGGCCGAACTTGAGAATCTTGAATGGGATGATATTGATTTCAAGCGAAAGAAGATCAAAATCCGCCGCAAGGAATTCTGGCAGCCCAAGACCGGGGAAAGAGAGATCCCGATCAATCAGCAGTTATTTGAACTTCTGCAGAATCTAAAGAAAGATAATGATAAGACAATTCGGAGCGGATTTGTTTTTCCGGATAAGGCTACCGGCGGTCAAATCAGGACCAAGCTTCGGGAAAGACTAATTAAAATCGCCAAAGAAGCCGGTATTGACGGCCTCACCAAGCTTCATACCTTACGCCACACCTTTGCCAGCCATCTTGTCATGAATGGCGTCGACCTGCCCACGGTAAAGAAGCTCATGGGCCACTCCGACATCCAAACCACCATGATCTACGCCCACCTCGCCCCAGACCACCTTGAGAGGGCGGTGGATAAGTTGCAATTTTCATCAGAGTCTTGACCGTTAGGCTCATAACCCGAAGGTCGCAGGTTCAAATCCTGCCCCCGCTACCATAATGCATTACGTCACAATTAGTTATGTGTTCTCATGGGGAAATAATCTGTCAAGGTTCCGGCCCGAAGGTCAAAAATATATTGTCTATTACTTTCTAATGATCCTTCTAATTTGGGAAATTTCTGCTTTGTGACCTTCGGGTTCTATGTGCTTAGTCGTAAGCTTCCCCTTATAGTGGACTGTTGAGAAGTAGAACTTTTTGGTATATTGGAGCCAGGAGGTATCTATGAAACGGTCACAGTATAGCGAGAGT
>PGXB01000064.1 GCA_002838945.1 candidate division Zixibacteria bacterium HGW-Zixibacteria-1 | reverse complement strand
CACCATATTGGATACAACTCGGCCGGTCATCGCCTGTCCCAATAATAAGGTCGTCAGCTGCGGAATGTCAATTGACCCTGAATTTACCGGATACCCGACAGTAACAGATAATTGTGATGAAAGTGTGGCTTTATCCTATAAGGATATTAAATATGACAATATTATCAGGCGGTACTGGACAGCCACCGACAACGCCGGCAACAGCGCCCAATGCGTTCAGACTTTCATTGTATCAGATGCAACTCCGCCGACTATTGCCTGCCCCGATAATTTTGTTGTCAATTGTGGGTCATCAATTGATCCCGAATCTACCGGATACCCGACAGCAACCGATAATTGTAGTGAAAATGTGGCTTTATCCTATAATGATATTCAGCAAGCCAATATTATAACGCGGACCTGGACCGCGACCGACAATGTCGGCAACAGCGCCCAATGTGTTCAGACTATAACGATATCAGATACGTCTTCTTTGGTTATTTCTTGTCCCGGGAATTTAGTTGTCAATTGCGGATCTCCAACTGACCCACAATCCACTGGGTACCCTACAGTAATTGAAAATTGCAGTGACAGCACAATCCTTACTTATAGTGACGTTCAACAGGGTAATATTATCACGCGCACCTGGACGGCGACGGATAATGCCGGTAACAGCGCCCAATGTGTTCAAACCATAACGGTTTTAGATACAACTCCGCCGACTATCGCCTGTCCCGGCAATTTAGTCGTTAGTTGCGGGTCGTCAATTGATCCCGAATCTACCGGATACCCGACTGCTACTGATAATTGTAATGGTAATGTGACTTTATCATATAATGATATTCAACAAGCCAATATTATCACACGAACCTGGACGGCGACGGATAATGCCGGTAACAGCGCTCAATGCTTGCAGACTATCACGGTATTGGATACGACTCCGCCGCAATTTACCGGCGGCTGTCCGCCGAATATGACGGTCGAATGTGATGCCATCCCGGATCCGCCGGTGGTGACCGCCACTGACAATTGTGATCCTGATGTAAATATCGCCTTTAATGAACTTGTCGGCAGCAATGATATCACGCGCACCTGGACGGCGACCGACAACGCCGGCAACAGCGCCCAGTGCATCCAGACTATAATTATTAGCGATAATACACCACCCGAATTCGTCAGCAATTGTCCTGATAATATAACGGTGGCACCTGATGCCATCCCGAATCCGCCGATAATGACAGCCATCGACAACTGTGATCCGAATGTGGATATCGTCTTTGATGAAGTCATCGGCAATAATATCATTACCCGAACCTGGACGGCGACTGATGATGCCGGTAACAGCGCCGGATGCACTCAGACTATTTATATTGATATCGGGACCCAGGTATTGTCTGGAATTTCAGGACAAGTGATGGCGGATGGAATCGGGCTATATAATGCTGAGGTCAGGCTTTTCAATTCCGCCGGAAACCTGTTGACCGACATAGCCGCCGATAAGTATGGATATTATTCTTTTAGTGATGTGCCCGAAGGCAGCTATATGGTGGTATTAACGCCCCCGTTCGGCTTTACACCGGTAACCGATACATTGGTGGACGTCATGGTTGAAGGCTATGATGTTGATGTCTATTTTGATCTGACCAGCCAGGTTGTCACATATTGGTATTACAACTGGTGGTGGTGGAAAAATCAGTTTACTTATATTCAAAGGGGCGGCTACTACTTAAGCCGGGTTGAGGTGACTCCCGATGAATTCGAGGCGTTGTCGCAAGCAATATTTGACCATATATATGATAGAGACGATGGTTTTGAAATTCAAGTTGATTCGGTAACCTATATCGGCAATCCGCCAAGACCGATCACTTTTGAAGAACTTTCCGCCATATATCTGGGCGCATATTCAAGCAGCATTGATGCCTCGGTCAAGCGCTCTTTAAGCGCTAATTTGCTGAATATCGCTTCCGGGAAACTAAGTCAGTACGACATTGTAAGTTTTGACGGGGCCACAGCCAGTCAGACGCTTACATATTTAACGAACCTTTATTTGACCGGCGGGTCCTATGATAAATATGTTGTCGCTGTCAACCTGCAGAGAATGCATATGAGAATAATGATTTCCGCCGGAGTCATACCATTGACCACACCCAATATTGTCTATAAAGAAAATGATGAGGCCGATTCCGAAACAGGATTACTGCCAAACGAATTCGTTCTCTATCAGAATATGCCTAATCCCTTCAACCCGATTACGGAAATCAAATTTTATCTGCCACGAGCCTCAAATGTCAGACTTGAGATTTACAATATCATCGGCCAAAAAATAGCAACGCTGGTTGATGATAGATACTCCGCAGGAAATCATACGGCCATCTGGGATGCTTCCGGCTCCGGCAGCGGAATCTATTTCTATAGATTAGAAGCTGACGGCTTTAGAGATTCGAAGAAAATGGTATTGTTGAAGTAGATTTTGCGATTCCTTGTTTTCCGAAATATCCCAATTATAATACGCGAAGACCCTGTCAAAGGTACCAACGTCCGGCAAAGGAAGTGCATCATGGGAGGTTCGATTCTTTCATCGCGAGCAGTCTTTGTCACGAAGTTTGCGACAATCATCGAAAAGCCGAAGAATCTTCGGCACAAGCCGGTAAGGCAGGGGACCGGCATTTGCCTGATCAACCGTTCCGGAAAAAAACAGATCCATTTGCGGGCAATAGAAAAGCCATGAGCCGGTAGAGCCTGTATGACCGATGACAGCGGGCGCTGGATAGATGGGCGCAAATATGCGTGACAGGCGGCCCATGGCCCCGAGAATCGGGTCGTGGAAGCGCATCATTCCCAGACCATACTCTATGGGCCATGTTGGCAGGCGTAGAGCCACCCGATCAAGCGGCAGACCAAAACGATTCCATTTCCGCTGCATCAGGTTCAGTGTTTCCGGGGTATCAAAAATGTCGCCATGTATAAGCGCACTCATAAACTTAAGAGTGTCTCTGGCCGTACTGTAAATTGCCCAGGTTGAGCGCATTAACCGGGGAATGTTCAAGGGCTTTCTGCCAATCCACAGCGACGATGGATCTATTCCCGGCGAAGAGGGGCGGGAATAACCCGCGAGCCAGGTATGGTGCATGCCAAGGGGCCGGAAAAGAAGTTCCTCATGTACTTCGTGCAATTGTTTTCCCGTCACAGCTTCTATTATGGCGATAAGTAGTATAAAGTTCGTATCACTGTATCGAACCTTTTGGCGTCTTACCTCGACCGGCTGAGGGCGGAAGTGTGGGGAAAGCCGGTCGCGGACAGTGCTCAGCATATCGTATATGTTCATAGATACATCGCCATCCTGAAATAGTCGTTCGATAATACTTCCGCCGTCTTTGGGTCTATCTTCCAGCCAATCTGCAAGCCCTGATGTGTGGCCAAGAAGATGGCGAACAGTAATTGAATCGGTATAATCAACTCCGCGAAGCCGATGTATTCCACCAATCAGTCTATCCGTCAGATAAGCTGCAATCGGCTCATCCAACTTAATATGGTCCCTTTCACACAGTTTCAAAACAACCGCAGCCGTGAGTAACTTATCAATACTTGCGATAAAAAATGGTGTATCTTCTGTCATTGCTGTTCTGTCTGGTGCTGCGTTGCCAATGGCACCGGTCCATTGAAATGATCCATCACCGAGTGCTGCAGCTATTACCGCATGCGGAATGTTCTTTCGCGACACCAAGTCATGCAGAACTTTCTGCAAACCGTGAGCCATAGAAGCATTGATATTGTTATTTTCCATAGTCGCAATGTCGAAACCGTTTCATCCCCGATGAGAATCGGGGGTTTCGGGGATTTCAATCCAATTACCTCAATATCATGACCGGATCACTATTTTTTTCGTTTGCGCCCGCGTCTCGGGAGAGTACCAGATTTCGACAAACTCCCGGATGGATTCCTCCTCGCGATCACTCCACTCATCGACCACCGGTTGACGAAGCAATCGTTTCAAACTGGTAAAAGCCGGACTGTAACGCCGTCCGTATTCCTCGGCTTTCAAAGTAGTGCTTTCCATCAGGTTATCCGCCTTGACCAGTTCATCGGCGAGGCCCAGTTCCAAAGCCTCTTTCGGGCTGAACATATGCCCGGTGAGAAGCACTTTCTCGGCGGCGCGGTTCCCGACACAATGTTTGAGCATCGCCACTGTCCCGGCGAATATGGACGCCCCGAACGTGACTTCATTCAAAGCCATCTTGGCTGAATCATCGATCATCATCCGGTAATCGCAAGCCAGCGCCAGAATGCAGCCGCCCGCGACCGCATGGCCATTAATGGCGGCAATCACCGGTTTGGGAAATAGAAACAGATCGCGATACAAATTGCAGAATGATACCAGAAAGCGCGTGAATTCCTCTTTGGAATAATCATACATTTCGGGAATATCGAACCCGAATGAGAAAAATTTGCCGTTGCCGGTCAGTACGACTGTTTTGACTTCCGGGTTGTCGGCCAGTTCCGCCAGATGCCCGGACAGCTCCGCGACAAAATCCGGATTAATGGCATTGACTTTACCCCGCGACATGGTAATTACCGACGTCGCGTCTTTTGAGACAATATTTATACAGCTCATGATATTCTCCTTATTTGTCCTGGACAGGATTGTAATTCAAATTAAGATATAGTGGGAAATTCGACAAGCCATTTTTGGCGTATTTTTCCTTCCGTTGGGGATAGAAATATTTGTATTTTAAAGCAGGAACAACTGATTGACCATCTTATAAGGGTCTGTAAATAGAAATAGGTCGAATATATGCATGAAAACCGGCAAACTATTTATTTCCTTAAGACCGAGCGTCTTGGGTTCCGACCCTGGACAGAAAATGATTTTGATCTGGCTCTTGAACTGTGGGGGAATCTCGAAGTGACCAAATTGATCGGCGGGCCGTTTTCCGAGAAGCAGATCCGCGACAGGCTGAATCAGGAAATTGTCTGCATGTCTGCTTGTGGTGTCCAGTACTGGCCGATTTTCACGATTGCCGATAATGCGCATGTCGGATGCTGCGGTTTGAGGCCATACAAGCCGGATGAAAGGATTTATGAAATCGGCGTTCATTTGAAACCGGAATATCAGGGGATGGGACTGGCACAGGAAGCGGTCCTGGCGGTCATGGATTATGCTTTCAATTCTCTTAGCGCGGCCGGTTTGTTCGCCGGGCATAATCCTTCGAATGAAGCTTCACGGCGGCTCTTGAAAAAACTCAGGTTTCGATATACGCATGATGAATTCTATCCGCCGACCGGTCTGAATCACCCGTCATACACGATTCTGGCAGGGGAAATGTCCCAACTTCCCGGCGAAAAATAGCCCGGCCTGACCGGGGCCTGCAAACTGCCCGTTGCGTTAATTATTCTAAGACTTTTTTCTCCAAGTACGCAGATTTTTATTGTTTTTGGGAAAAAGCCCATTAATTTTAAGTTTATTGGCTTGATTGCAAGGCTGAAGAGGCGGCAAAGCGCCCGATAGTGATCAGAAGTAATAATATTGACGCTGTTGCTGCATCCGGGAAATAAAGAGAGCTGATCCCGAAGACGATAATATCTTCATGAGCGTGTCAACACTCCGGGATTTCGGCTTTTGGGCCGAATGGTAGTTAAAGAGAAGGCTGCCCCTTCAAGGTAAACCGTAACTTATACCCGGAAAAGGGAACCTGCTCGGTGAATTTGGGGAATAAGAAATCTTAATAGAATACTGGAATAAATCATTTTCCGGCGCTTTAAAAATATACAGACCTTAAACGAAAGTTGAGTGCCAGTTATGTTTGCCAATCATAAGCACTTATTATCATTTCGTAATATTTATATTCTCCTGCTTCCGGCCATCATGTACATTGTCTTTTTTTCGATTCGTATTCTCAAAATTCAGCCCACTCCCGAAGCAGGTATGGGTGATTTTATTACCGCTGTCAATTTTATTTTTGGAGCCTCTATTACTTATCTGATGTTTGTCGTACGCTGGCTGAAATTGCTGCCGTCGAACGGATCGGAGGAAAAGTGGTGGTGGCTGCTCGTAAGTCTCTTTTTGCTGTTCCTTGCCTATGATGAAATATATATGGTGCATGAAAACCTTGGCAGTATTTTTCATTTGAGGGATGTATACATATTTCTGACCTATGGTGCAATACTTCTCTTTCTTGTTTATTTGCACCGACATAAAATGACGTCAATTTTCGGTATATTCCTGGGCGGTTTCATTCTTCTGGCCGGTGTTTCCGTTGTCTCCGATACATTTCTCGGCGAAGGATTCATTTATATTTTCGGCAGAGAAATCGACTATGAGCAGCTTGCCGAATCACTGGGAGCGCTATCTTTATCCTGCGCTTTTGTCTCGTCCGCGGTTAACGAAACATTGCAATATATTACCGTAAGTCGTAAAGAGGCGGATCTGACACCGGTGCCGGTAAAGTCTGAAGCGGACCCTAAAATGCCCATCAACTAGTAATATTCGAACACAAGGAGAGGTCCCAGGCAAAAATAATTCTCATGCGACACTCCGACTGGAGCTTGTCTCCCACGCCATGGTATCAATCGCGAATATTTATACTTCTCGGGTCCGGTAAAAGTAAATACATTCGACTGAAAAGCCCGTCAGCACCTGTAATAATCGATCCCTGTGATGTATAACCCGGGTCGCCTGTGTCAAATGAGATCTATCTCTATATTTCCCGGAATTATTTTCCTTATTGCACCAACATTTTGAAACCTGATTCACATTAAAGAAATAAGAAAGGGACAGGCGGTTGGCCTGTCCCTTTAATCAGCATATAAGCAGGTTTACTTCAGGAGCAGCATTTTCCTGGAATCCGTGAATTCGCCCGCCTGAATCTTGTAGAAATAGATTCCGCTGGCGCATTGCTCGGCGTTCCATTGTACCGTATGCATGCCCGCTTCAAACTGTCCGTCGGCAACCGTGGCCACCTTCTGCCCAAGAATATTGAAGACAGAAAGATCGACCTGGCAGGCCTTCGGTAAATTAAAGTTGATCGAGGTCACCGGGTTGAACGGGTTCGGATAATTCTGCGAGATTGAGAATTCCTGAGGAATGATCGGTGTGACTTTCGCGACCTGGCTGGTGCCGCTCATGCCACGGAACTCGATGGCATCGATATAAACATCATCGGCATCACCACTGGCATCACACAGGAATCGTAGTTTGGCATTGGTCGGGAAATTGTAATTGCTCCTTGATATGGTCACAATCACGTGATAAAATGTCCCGTTGTTGAAGTCTATACCTCGTGCAAATGAAGCAACCGTCTGCCAGGCGGAACCGTTATAATATTGAACCCAGAAGTCTTCACCACTCTCCATACTTATGGCAACGAAGTAGAATTCGACTTCCAATTCCGTATAGCCGGTCACGTTGTAACTGCCGGTATGATAAAATGATGAAGCCACACCGCTGTTATCCTGAATGTCGGCCGCGGCCGAACCCTGATAGGCGTAAGTACCGCCGGTATAACGCGACATATCGGCGCCACCGTCGGTATAAGAACCCATGCCGCTTTCGAAGTCGTCATAGGTGATAGTCGTCCAAGCGCCCTGGGCACTCACGATGATATAGCCCGTCTTGGTTTCGCCGTCGGATCCGAAAGCGTTGGTCGCCGTCAGGGAGACGGTATAGGTGCCCCCACTGTTATAAGTGTGCGACGGGTTCTGCGCCGTCGAGGTTCCGCCGTCACCGAAGGTCCAGCTCCAGCTGGTCGGATTATTGGTCGACAGGTCAGTGAAGTTGACCGTCAGGGGGACCGTGCCGGAAGTAGGGTTACCGGAAAAATCAGCTACGGGCGGGACGTCATATGAGACGACACTTATATCATCAAAGGCCATACCATCGGTTGAGATGGCATAGTTGTCATACTGCTGGAACTTGATGACGAATGTGCTGGTCAAACTCAGACCGTAAGTCGTGGCCAACTGATCAACACTCATAAGGATTTGCTGATAAGTAGTGGTTCCGCCCGTCAGGTTCCGCACCTTGACAAAGGTCGAACCGCCATTATCCGAGAAGAAGACACCGTCCTGCGTGTGATCCTCATCCCCGAACTCTTTCCACCAGAAAGTCAGGTCGACATCACTCTTTCCGGCCAGATTCAGCCTCAGCCAGGCCTCATTCTGGGCGTATGTCCCATTTGTGATAACATCCATGGTCATATGGTATGACCCGCGCGGCGTATTTGCCGTGGTTATCTGGATACGGCCATTGGAATTGCTCGATTGCGTAAACCAGTATTGATCAAATGAACCTGTTTCAAATCCGGTCGAATATGGTGGAGCGGCATAAGGTGTAGATGGTTGAGTGACGGTTATATATCCGGTCTTTGTCTCGCCATCACTGCCGCAACTATTCGTCACTGTCAGAGCAACAGTATATGTCCCGGCAGATGTATATGTGTGCGATGGGTTCTGCGAGGTTGAGGTGCCGCCATCGCCGAAATTCCAGCTCCAGCTTGTCGCACCGGTCGACAGGTCGGTGAAGTTAACCGTCAATGGCGCATATCCCGAAGTCGGACTGCCGCTGAAGTTGGCCACCGGAGCAGTGCAGGTGACATTGATATAATTGGTCCGGGTATAAGTGTTATTCCCGCAGCCATTGATCGCCGTCAGGGCAACCGTGAATGTCCCGGCCGTCGTATAGGTATGGCTCGGATTGGTTGCGGTCGAAGTGCCGCCATCACCGAATGTCCATGAATATGATGTTGCGCCGGTTGAACTGTTGGTGAAATTGACCGTAAGCGGAACTTCACCCGAAGTGGGCGAACCGCTGAATCCGGCTGTCGGCGTGGTGCTTACAGTGATATAATTGGTCTTGGTTTCACCGTCGCTGCCGGCGGAGTTGGTGGCGGTCAAGGTGACGGTGTATGTTCCCACGGAATTATATGTGTGCGAGGGATTCTGGGCCGTCGAAGTGCCGCCGTCGCCGAAGGTCCAACTCCAGCTTGTCGGACTGCCGGTCGACTGATCGGTGAAATTGACTGTCAGCGGTACACAGCCGGAAGTCGGCGTTCCGGTAAAGGCGGCCACCGGCGGCGCCGGTCCGGTATTGACCGCATTGTATGAGTTGATCCGGCCTGCACCCATTTTGCCGATATAGGTCGAAGAGAGATAGGCATCGATATTGTCGGCGCTGGAATAGAGCTGGTTCTTGACCTGAGTCGCTGTCCATGATGGATTATGCGACCAGATCAGGGCTCCCACCGCGGCCGCCATCGGCGTTGCCATCGAGGTGCCGTCCATCGAGGCCCAATAATTGGTATTGGGATCGGTGTGATCGTGATAGGTCGAGTAAATACCGACACCGGGGGCGGAAATATCGACCCAGGTTCCATAGGTCGTAAAGCTGGCCGCAGCGTCGTTTTGATTTGTGGCGGCAACCGAAACCAGATCGCCGCGACCGTTCATGTAATCAGCCGTCTGGGTGCCGTCATTACCGGCCGCGACAAAAACAATACCGCCGCTTGCCAGGAAATAGTCAATGGCCGCGCCAAGACCGCCGGAGTTTGATGAACCCCAGCTGCACGAGGCTATTTTGGCGCCATTATTGGCGGCATAGTAGAAGGCCTCGGCCGCGGCATCCATCATAACGACGCCGTATTCCTGACCCAGATAATTATAGGAATAACCCATGCGAAGGGGCATGATTTTGACACCGTTGCCGTATTCGGCCTGGGAGCCGCTTAACCAGCCGCCCGCGGTACCGGCCATACCATAGCCGTCATTGGTAATCATGCCCATAATGCCGGCGGTATGGGTGCCGTGACCGTTGAAGTCACGTGGGTCATTATCTTTGGTGGTGCAGTCTTCTCCGGTCCAGCAGTTACTGACGCCGTTGATAAAATCATAACCAATCCAGTCATCGACATACCCGTTACCGTCATCATCCACGCCGGTCGATCCGTTCAACTCGGTCGTGTTGATCCACATATTACCGCGTGAGGCCCCGACATTGGTCGGCGAGGCATAAAGGCCGCCCAGATCGGGATGGTAATAGCGGGTGCCGGAATCGAGAAGGGCGATAATCATGGCGGTGCTGCCGGTCTCGATATTCCAGGCTTCGGGAGAATCGATATCATGATCGCTGGTTTGATTGTGATACCACTGGTAGCTGTAATAGCCGTCATTCGGTGTGGCATACATGGCATGGATGCCGATCGGCTCCACGGACTCGACATTCGGATCGTTCCGATAGGCTTCCATGACCTCATCGATATTTGCATCCGGGTCAAACTTGACCTTATAATAGCGCGACAGATCGAAAGTCCTTCCATTTTTTACTTCCGGCCTGGCGCCGACAAACTGCTGTCGAATTTCATCGACATAATACTTTTCAGCAATATTGTCCAGTGAACTGATGCCCATGACGGCTTTTCCGCTGGTCGGGGAAAGCCGTGGTGCAACCGGCCTGTCCATGGCCTTGAACTGGACAATTATCTCACCCTTGACATAACCAAGAAATGATGGGGCGTCGGTGGGGCGATCGACTTTGATGATGTCATCTGCAAAAGCAGTTCCCAAAGACAGGATGAGAAAACAAAAGACAACGATTCCTAACCTTTTCATACTTGGAATCCTCCAAAAGAGAAGTTAGTTTTTGAGGTGGTCTAATTTTTGGATAACTTTTTAAACTGTGAATCCTCCTTTCATAATTAAAGCGTTTATGTGTTGCAGTTAAACTACACTACACGGCGGGCGGCGACGATTTTGCGCAGCTTCACCAAAGGATGTAGTTTTTAAGCGAAAGTTGTCTGTTGGCTAGACTATTTATATGAAAATCGTCTATTCTTGTCAATAAAAAATGAAGGAATTTTATTAGCTTTGAACCATTTTGAAATGATTCTTTGACAGATGACATTTTTGATATTCTCTTGTGAATTAATAAGATAAGAAGATATTAAGGTGTTGTAACCGATTGAATAAGGTTGCTTTTGGCTTTCTCCGGACCTGAAAGCAACCGTGTCAAAGTTCTTCACTAAGCCGAAAATTTATGGGAATTATTTTATTCGAGCGTATAGAGATTTTTAATTTCGTATATTAGAATAATATGGCAAAGGCCGTATTTAAGAGAATTTGAATCTTTAATATCATATGACCTCCTGGGATAGAAAACCAAAGAAAGGATTTTTTTATGAGAAGGGCAGTCATTTTTGGCTTGATTAGCTGCACCCTGATTATGTGCGGCTGTCTGACGGTATCGCTGAATCCGTTTTATGAAAACAAGGATCTTGTTTTCGAACAGTCCCTATTGGGCACCTGGGCGGAGAAGGATGGCGATACTCATGTCGTTTTCGAAATGGCCGGGGAAAAGGCCTACATCATGACAAATATTGAATATGAGCAGGAATCGAGGTTCGAAGCTCATCTTTTCAGATCCGGCGGCGAACTCTTCCTTGACCTTTATCCGCGGGATCCCGGAGTAAATATAAATGATTTATACCGGGATCATTTGATAGGCGTCCATTCATTTTACCGTGTTCACCAGATCGAGCCGATGTTGGTGGTTTCGACGATAGAGTATGACTGGTTGAAAAAATATCTTTCCGAGAATCCCGGAGAACTGTCCTCGGTTATGGCCGGTGACAAGCTGGTCCTGACAGCATCGCCGGCAGATCTTCAGGCGTTTATCCTCAAGCACCTGAAGAGTGAAGGCGCTTTCTGCGAGCCGGCGGAATTCTATCGTATTGAAAAGGATTGATTTAGGCAGGCCGCACACCGGTGTGACCGAAGTCTCCACAGGTGTCTCAGTTATTTCCCAAAAGAAAAGAGACCGGAATTACTTCCGGTCTCTCAGTTCAAAGACTATTTAAAGGCTGTTATAACAGCAAAGAGTCTTTTTAGTAACGACCGCGACCACCGCCGCCGCCGCCACGATAACCACCACCACCGCCGCCGCGATTTCCACCGCCGCCGCCGCTGGGACGATCGGTGCGCGGACGCGCTTCATTAACATTCAGCGCCCGGCCGTTCATGTCTTTGCCGTTCAGCTCAGCGATTGCACTGGCAGCCGCACTCTTGTCGGCCATCTCTACGAAAGCAAACCCTCTGGGCTCTCCGGTGTACTTGTCTTTGATAATGTTTACACTTGAGACCTCACCATAGCTCTCAAATGTTTCTTTCAACTGATCTTCCGTCGTGTCAAACGACAGATTGCCAATGTAGATATTCATTCTACTCTCCGGTCTTGTTTATCCCCACTAAAAACCTCATCCTGTAGGGATTGCGTTCGTTGAGATAAACCCGTTCATGCGCACTATTGCGCTTCGGTTACCAAATTAAGCTTTTCTGGAGATTTTATAAGATTAACAAAGCCTCAATAAAGCGTTAAAGCAACCAATTACGACTATTTAATATATCGGTTTTAATTAAAAAGTCCACAACTATTTTAACAAGTTTTGTCTTGTCTGAGTTCCTTAAATTTCACACCACAATAAACTAATCTGGTTTTAAAAGTCAATCAAGTCTTTAATCTTTTCTGAAAATTTATGAGTTCAATTTGATTATGCGATTACACCACAATGAGTTATGGCTAATAAGATTTTTTGGTGTTATTCCTAAATCTGCTTATCAGGATCATTTATTACCCATGATGGCAGTTTTTCCGCCTTGACCAGAATTTTTAATAAATTCGGCATTCCGTCAAATTGCCTTATGCAAAGATTATATTCTTCCTCCGTCAATGTCTTCAGACGCGCCTGGTGAAACACCAACATTGACTGCCTGTTGCTGATAAGATTTCTTAGTTTATCGCAGACAAAATCATCACAGCCGGCGCAACTATCCACGCCGCGCTCCATGGCGCACGGTCGCGCCTGGCATTCCTTGTCCGCAATCTTAGACTTCCCACGGCACCCGCCGCATTTGACATTTTCCGCCGTATACATCTGAAGTCCGAATATTTTCCGCCAACCGTCAACCAGTTTTTGCCTGACGGCCGGGTCCTCGGATCGGGCAGCGCACAAATGGCAATTGTAGCCGCAGTATCCAGTCATTTCTTCCATTTATTTCTCCAACATCTATGGAATTACGTTATTTCAGAAAAAGCCGCTCCTTCAGCCAGGCTAATTTCTCGGGCGGGCCGGTCAGCCTGCGATCCCAATCGGGACCGGCATCTTTTTCGGAAATGACACAGCGAAGTATAATCACATTTTCAATGGAATTGAAGACAGCTTCTGACTTATATCGCTTCTCAAAGAAAACAGGGTAATTGTATCGACCGGGTAATTCAATCATCTCATTCCGGGCAACGATATGCAGCGCCCCGACCAGGGCGGTCTGGTGAAGAAATACTTTTTTATCACGGTCGTTCCGGCACATGTCCGCCAGGACAGGGTCTCTGTACAAGAGCCCGAAGTCGTTTGCCAGACGGCGCAAGACCCCTCTTTCGGGTCTGGCCACGACCAGCCCAATATGAAAATAGGCTCTTATCTTTTGATTGTCTGCCGGTGTTACCATCGGGAACAGCATATCATCTGAAATGGAAAGCACACGATAAATACGGCTCCAGAAATCATCCGGCGGCGCCTCGAAAAGAGAACCGGAACGGTTATGCATGACCGGGCAATATGCGAGGCATTGGTCGGAAGCAAGCTCGAAATCTGACGGTTCCGAGAGTACAATAGTATCATTGTCCATCAATACGAGTATCGATGCCTGGTTCTCCGCCGCAATCTCGGCTACCGCCGCCGCACATACTTTCCCGGCATAGAAGAGCCATTTGGCCTCATCCGGTATATGGCAGGTGTAATGCTCCCCATTTAGCAAGCCTTTTCTAAGAGAGTCCTCGTGGTTAAGTTATAGGTTTCTGCCATTTGATTTGGCGTGCGATAGCCCAGCGCCGA
>PGXB01000063.1 GCA_002838945.1 candidate division Zixibacteria bacterium HGW-Zixibacteria-1 | reverse complement strand
GTCATTCTACGCTGAATTATCTCAGCCCGGTTGACTTCGAACGGTTAAACCAACAACCTTATTTAATTGTCCAATAAAACAGGGCAAGATCAAATCCCCGCAATCCCCGATTATCATCGGGGATGAAGGGGTTTCGACAATTTGTGTTTCGCTTTTAGCCATAGTTATATCATGCTCCCTCTACAATACCCCCCGACGACCGATTTACCATCAAAGTGATGGCGATTTTGTAAGGGAATGAAATCAAGAGCCAATTAAGGAAAAAAGTGATCGGCGGGTTCTCAAACCCGCCGCGGTCGGTCTGAGGACCGACCGATCACAAGGATTATGAAAATGCGGACAAAATTACAGACGAAGTGATGGTGATTTTGTAAGGGAATATGTTTTAAAGACCCGGAGCGAAAGCTCCGGGTCACGTCTGCCCGCCCTTCGGGTACCCCTCTCAAGAGGGGATAAGAAAATATCTTGAGGTTTGACATAACCAAACTAAATGAACAAACAAGTTACTTGAGTTCTTCTAAATGTGATCTAATTTCAATATTTTTAAGTGCTATGCCAACAACCCATCCATGCCCAATTATTGATCCCACATTATTTTCCTCACCTCGAATTCTGGCAATATTTTTACAGAATTCCCATAATAACGTGTTCTTGGGACCAATTTCTGTTTCTCCCAAAAAGCTTTTATATTGTGCAAACTCGTTAAATGAACTGTATAAATTATTAATACACTCATTGTAAATATTTGTCTTTAGATCATCCGGCCAGTGTCCGCATGTTGTCTCAACTGCAAATCTTATACTTAAGTCAAATATCCCTGGTAATAGAGTCACACGGCGTTTCTCTGTTATAATTGAGTATGCCAATCGATCTGCGATATGAAGAAATAAATAAAGATGTTCCATCAGTACTTCTAAATATTTATTTTCGTCTATTGAACCGTCGTCCAGCATTGCCCGTGCAATTGATTGACTATTAGCAACTAGCACCTCGACAAAAGCTTTTTTATTTTTTTCATCTTTTCTAAACATGTTCTGTTCAACCAAGAAAATAATTTCCAATCATGGCGTGCGACAGATCCTTCGAGGCCCAGTAGGCCTGTCCCTTTCATCTTTATAATCTTTTGCCGAGTTGTCATTCAAAGATGTGGTGATCCACGCTGGTAAGATATGAGATTGCGAGGAAATGGCAAGGGGAATTTTAGGCCGGCAAAAGTGGATTTCCGCTTCCGCGGAAATGACAGGAGGAAGTGGAAATGACAAAGGGGGCGGGAAGGACAGGTAGTAAGTCATTGTCGAAACCATTTCGACCTGCTCTCCGCTGATCCATAAAAATAAAACGGCGCCATCTTTGGCGCCGTATATATTCCATCTCTTATCCCAAATCAATTACTTGTCATAGTACAACTGGAACTCCCACGGGTGCGGGCGCAGACGAATCTGTTCGACATCCCGGCGCTTCAGTGTAATCCAGGCATCGATCAGATCCTGGGTAAAGACGCCGCCTTCCAGCAGGAACTTGTAATCCCGCTCGAGGGCATCGAGCGCCTTGGTCAGCGAGGTCGGCAGAAGCGGAATCTTTTTCAATTCCACGGGTGTCATTTCATCGAGATTCATATTGTTCGGCAAACCGGGATCGATCTTGTTCCTGATCCCATCGAGTCCGGCCATTAGCATCGCGGCATAGGCCAGGTACGGGTTGCAGGTGGCATCGGGCGGGCGAAACTCCAGCCGATGCGTCGCGGCATTGCGCTGGTATCCCGGAATCCGGATACAGGCGGTCCGGTTGCCGACCGAATAAAACCCGCGCACCGGCGCCTCGAATCCGGGCACCAGCCGCTTATATGAATTGGTCGATGGATTCGTGAAGGCGAAAAGGGCCGCGGCATGTTTCAGCAGGCCGCCGACATAGTGCAGACCGACTTTCGAAAATCGGGCCGGCCCTTTGGCGTCATAAAAGATGGAACCCTTTTTGTTCGCCAGATACTGATGAACATGCATCCCTGACCCCGGCTCGTTGTAAAGCGGCTTGGGCATAAAAGTGGCCGATTTGCCGCGGCGGAAAGAATGATTCTTGACGAGATACTTAATGAGCATGGTCTGGTCGGAGGTTTTTACCATCTCCCCCAGGGCCGTTTCGATCTCATGCTGTCCGGCCCCACCGACTTCATGATGATGATACTTGGTCTTAATGCCAACTTCATTCATTAAGGTGGTTATTTCCGAACGGAGATTGTACGTCCGGTCCTTCGGCGGCGCGGCATGATACCCGCCTTTGTACTGCACCTTGTAGCCGAGATTCTTTTCCCCGGCCCGTCCGGTGTTCCATTCGGCTTCCTCACATTCCAGGAAATAATACCCCTCTTTGGGTCCCTGGAAAAATTTCACTTCATCGAAAAGATAAAATTCGAATTCCGGTCCCAAAACAGCATCCACTCCCGGCAGCATTTTCTTGAGGTGCCGGTCGGCATCCGCAATCACGCGGCGCGGATTGCGCGAATATGGCGCGATGTCCTTCTCGACCGACATGATGTCGCATATAAACGACAATGTCGGGGCATCATAGAAAGGATCGATGAAGGCGGTTGCCGGATCGGGAAGCGCGATCATATCGCCCCGCTCGATTTTGGTGAAACCGGGCAGGGAAGAACCATCGCAGCCGACACCGACCTTGAACAGGTCCTGGTTGAGGCTGTAAGACGGGATGGTAATATGATGCCAGTCGCCGATCAGATCGCAAAATTTCAGATCAATATATTCGATTTTCTGTTCTTTTATTTGTTTCTGAAGAGCCGCCAGATTGGGCATAAAAATCTCCTAAGTTTAATCACACTTGCGGGGATAATCTAATCAATAAATGAAAAAAGGCAACCGAATTTGATTGCGATAATAGGTATTTCGGCAGTTTGGACCGATTATAAGGGGTCAAATTATGGCCCCGGGCATCTAATTTTTCGTGAAATTACACTTCCAGACGGTCAATTGCAGGAACTGTGAGTCGTATAGGCGCAAAATGCGGTGCGGCCCTCTTCCCACCAATCGGGGACCGGTGTCCAAAACTGCCAATCACCGATATATATAAAACCGGTGTCGGCTTCCTTGAAATAGTAGAAATGGCTCTCAGTGCACCCGGCCGGACAATCCCCCCAGGCATCGCGGGCCAGGAAAGTGACTTTATCGTCGAGAATCCAGGGATATATATTGGGCCAGTCGCCGCCATATTTAATGGCTTCGGCGCCGGTCACTCCCGGCAGCATCTCATAATAGAGCCGCAAATGTTCCGGGTGGAGCCGGCCCTCGAAACTCATTCTGACATATTTCATTTCTTCAAGAAGCGGCAGAGAATCGATACTTCTCAAATGGAACAGCACATTCAGCGAATCCCAGGCATGATAGTTGCCGTTGCGAAACTCCGTGATGGCCGAATCGGTAAGGGAGACCAATATTTGACTTGGCACCGCCGGAAATGCGAATCTGATTTTTACGGCCGGAATATCATGCCAGTAAACCTTTCGCAATTCTCTCAAGGCATCCCTGAATCTGACATAAACCTCGCCGCTGGGAATGAGACCATCGCAATACCACATAGCCATCAGAGCCGCTTCGGTATCAGAATAATAATTGGCGGAGTCGATCATTTCCGGTGTGATGGCCGGCGGGGGCTGATAGATCGGACCGCCGGGTCCCGGGCCGGATGGAGATTTCGTGGAATCACTGCATGCAAATATCAGCAAGCCGATAAATACGACTGACAAAATTATACACAATCGTATAGATATGAATTTCCCCAAAACCATAGTTTCCCTTTGACAACCAAAGTAGTATTGCTTCAGTATAATCACTTTTTTTCGGTCGTCAATACATATCACGGAATTTTTTATGACTTAATATTAATACGATATCAGCCCTGTTTTGAGTAAATTTTATATAATTTTTCGCCTTTTTAAGGCCGATAGATATAAATAAAGCTTGCATAACAAGATAGCATCCGGTTATTATGACCGTATAGGCGGTAAATCCATGTCGACAATACTTAAAGTCAAGCAGTTATCGAAATTATTGCCGGATCTTTCGCGGATCGAGGCCAGCCTGCATGATAAAGGATACCAACGGATTATAGGCGTCGATGAGGTCGGTCGCGGACCGCTGGCCGGGCCGGTTGTGGCCGCGGCGGTGGCGCTTCCGCCGGGTGTCAAAATCGACGGGCTGAATGATTCGAAAAAGCTGACGGCGCGCCGACGCGAGGAACTTTTCGATGAAATCGCCGCTTCGGGGGCGATTTGCACAATCGGCATTATCGACAACGAAACCATCGACAAGCTGAACATTCTGCGAGCATCGCTTCTGGCCATGCGCAAGGCGGTGGCGGCGCCGGAACAGACCGCGGACATTATCCTGGTTGACGGATCCTTCACCATTCCCAATATCAGCATTCCGCAGATGGCCATTATCCGCGGTGACTCGCTCTGCCGGTCGATCGCGGCGGCATCAATTATCGCCAAAGTAACGCGTGACCGGATCATGGATAGATACCAGGAGCGTTACCCCGATTTCACTTTTGCCAGTCACCGGGGCTATCCCACCAAAAAGCATATCGAGGAACTGCATGAATTCGGCCCGACCGAGATTCATCGCCGCTCATACCGTCCGGTCATGGAAGCTCTGAAGCAAATTGCTTTAGATTTCTGATTTGAATTCTAAGAATCAAAAAAACAATCGTCAAAAAGGGCGCCTTTTCGAGCAGGCGGCCGAGGATTTTCTTGTCCGCGAAGGATACAGTATTCTCGAGCGCAACTGGCAGGCGGGGCATAAGGAGATCGACCTGATCGCCCGCCGCGATGATACTATTGTCTTTGTCGAAGTCAAAGGATCGCGCACCGGGCAGTATGGTCATCCGGCCGGATGGGTCGATGCCGCCAAACGGCGCAATCTTGTTGCCGCCGCCGAGAGCTACATCGCCGATAAAAATCTAACGGGATGCGATTTCCGCATCGATATAATCACATTTCATGATGGGCATCTCGAGCATTTCGAAAATGCCTTCCCGGCGGAAGAGTAGAAGCCGTTTCATGTGTGCCGCAAATTTCATGTAGGGCAGAACCACTTTTACTGTCGAGGCGGCAAAAAAGGAAAGAGTGAAGGCTGGTTAACGCCAAATCTCACTGGCGACAATGGAGCGCAGCGGAATTGCCAGTCCGAGTTAATGCTGTTGTTCGATCATCTTTCTAATTACGGTTGAGTCCAAATTCCCGCGATCTGAGTGCTTTTTTCCAGTGGTTCTCCCTTGCAATAATTTGCTCGTCGCTTGAATTGATATCGCATACCTCCAGAAGCGTATACTGAAAAAAATTCACGTGATGTGGTTCTTCATTCTTTAGGAGGTCGCGAAGTTCTTTGTTTCCGCCGTGTCCGGTTGTGGCGTATGCAGTCCAGCGCTGCCAGATTCCTTCGCCGCCATATGCACTTCCGACATAATGTTTGCCGGTGAAAGTGTCGGTGATCAAGTAAACCCCAGCAACGTTGGACAAGGCGGCACGCCATGATGGGTTATGTTCTCGAACAAGGGTCTGCAGCATTCTGTGAGATAGGAGAATGCTGTTAAATCCCGGAAAGTCTCCGATCGTCATGCGCTGTTCTATGATAGCGATCATATTGAGCTGGCGAACATATTTTTTTCCGCGGAGATACGACGCGCGGAAATTTTTCTTGAATTCAACTATCGCTCTGCCTGTGAGATCATCGAGACCATCGATCTCTCTAGTGGAATACATATAGCAGGTCGTTGGTTTCCATTTTCCCGGGGCGACTCCAAGCACTTCATAAACACCTGCAAATAGCCATCTTGTGCCTCCAAGGTGAATGAGTGAGAGAATGTGCTTGCACTGAAAGTTTTTTTGGTTTTGCTGCTCTTGCCACTGCCGAAACGAGCCATCGAAAAATGCTTCAAGTGGGGTCGGATTTGCGCCGGTGGCACAATGGATCTTGAAATCTTCAACATTTACTCCAGCGAGTTTTATAAGGTCAATGAGTTTCATTTTCGTCTTAGATCGAACAATGATTATATGGTTTCTTCATAACACCCTTGGCCCGCGATATCGCGGCATAAAACCCCGGTGTCTGGTTCTGCAAAAGCTTTTTTATTGCAAGCCGTTAGGGCATCTGATGGCCTGCGGGCGGGGCGATATATGGTTTCCATAAAAGACACCAGCGTTCTCCTATCTACAAATCGTCCACCGGGCTCTTGACTCCCTTGCCGCCCCGGTTGAGAACATGCGTGTAAATCATCGTAATCTCAACATCCTTGTGATTAAAACATACTATTATCCGGTGCATTCTGTGTCAAGATATAAAATCCGGCTGAATCTCATAGATACTTCCACGCAGTTTTATTGCCATAATGTAACTTCGTGGACTTTTGCCGAGCTGCCAGTCAATGATAGATTCATCCGCTATGAAAAAGATATGAAATTTTGCGCAAATGACAAGAGGAAAATGCAGGGCTGCCAGGTCACAACCTCGATAAATCTCGGTCAAGACCCGGCTGGCGTGGCCCGGAGCTTTGCTCCGGGTTTCTAAGAATGCCCAATGATCCTCCATTTATTTAATCTAATAAATCAATGTTCAGCGGAAACTCACATATTCCATTATGAGCCCTGGCGCTCGACCATCGCCACTCTGTCGAGACAGATGCCAATCCGCGACGCACTGGATTATATTCAATATATTCAATTGCCTTTATGACTCGATCCATTTTATACAGGTTTCGATCAAAACCCCCGCCGGCCTGCCATAATCTATGAGATATTCTTTTACCTGATTTAACACGCAAAGGTATAAGCCTGTGCGGCGAATGCTCCCGCCAGTAAGTAATAACGCGCCTGGCGAAAGGACCCTTAATTGATTGCTGTATTCTGCTTATCGAATATTGATTCTCCTCAGGACAAAGAAGCAAATGAACATGCTCAGGCATAATTACCCAGGCCCACAATTTGAAAGAAAACTGTTTTTTTACCTGATTGACCGATTGAATAAACCACATCCTTATATTATCATCCGTCAGAAGTTGCTGTCGGTGAAAACATGAAAAGGTTAAATAATGCGCATGGCCGGCATCATTGAAAAATTGTCGCTTCATTGCCATATAAGTTACTCTCTCCGAAACCCGGAGCAAAGCTCCGGGCCACGCCAGCCAATCCACAAATGATATCTAAAATTCATAGGCATAGTTATTTATTTTGGCTCATTCAGTGGATTTCCCAAAAAACTTCCTAAATAGCCTTATTATTCTTCCGGCAACGCTGTGATTAAATCGGAGCACTTCAAATTGCCTGAAAAGTTCTACAGGATCATCCGACGGACCAGTGTAATTGAAGGAATTTGAGTATCTTTTGGAATTTACATAAATATAGAGATTCTCAAATAGGTTAGCCTTATCTGGCTTTTTTCCAGATGCAGTTAAAACATACGTTCCGTCAGCATTAATTGATATATTTAACTCAACACCATCAACATCATAAATTAACATATATTCTCCCGCTTCCACATCGACTTTTTCCATCCTTGCTAGATCCTGTTGCGAAATAAACATATCTACATCACAATAAGGAATAAATGCAAAAACAGGATAATGTATCTGGATATTATTTGTTGAATCCATTATAACTCCATATTTGGCTGGCGTGGCCCGGAGCTTTGCTCCGGGTTTTTAAATATGCCCAATGATCCCCTCGTTATCATATTCAATTAAATAAATTCTTGGCGCGATGTCATATTTCCTCATCGTTTCATTGCCTCAGATGTTTCTGCTTTTGAAACCCGCCCCAAAGCTCCGGGCCACACAGTTTGATTGCCATAATGTAACTTCGTGGACTTTTGCCGAGCTGTCAGTCAATGATGGATACATCCGCTTTGAAAAAGATATGAAATTTGAGGGAAATGACAAGAGGAAAATCGTCGGAAGGTGTTCATGTCTGCCGCGCACGAAGAAAAAGGCCGACACATGGGTCGGCCTCTACAAGCTATAAAATAACAAATAAATAAAAGAGAAACGAAAACTCGCCTACTTCCGATTCACCACCGTGGCGGCGGCTTGGTCGGTCGGCATGATCAGGACCTGATGTATGTTGACATGCTGGGGGCGCGTCGCCACCCAGAGAACGGCATCGGCGATATCATCGCCGGTCAGCGGGGTCACGCCTTTATAGACCGTCGCGGCGCGGTCGGTGTCGCCGTGGAACCGCACCAGGCTGAACTCGGTCTCGACCATCCCCGGATCGACCGTGCTCACCCGGACCGGCGTGTCAACCAGGTCGATCTGCATCCCCTGCGTCAAGGCATCGACCGCAAACTTCGTGGCACAATAAACATTGCCGCCGGGGTAAACCTGGCGCCCGGCAATCGACCCGATATTTATCACATGGCCCTTGCGGCGCTCGACCATGCCCGGAATCACCACCCGGCTGACATAAAGGAGCCCTTTGATATTGGTGTCGATCATCTCTTCCCAGTCCGACAGTTCGCCCTGGTAGATTTTGCTCAATCCGCGGCTCAGGCCGGCGTTGTTGACCAGAATTTCGATTTTTTTCCATTTGGCCGGAAGGGCGTTGATTTTTTGCTCGACCTGTTTCTGGTCGCGCACATCGAGTTCGATCAAATATGATTCGGTCTGGTGCTTTTTGGCCTGGCTGTCGGCCAGTTTTTGCAGTTTATCGATTCGCCGGGCGGCCAGAATCAATCTGGCGCCGGCCTGGGCGAAAGTTTTGGCGCAGGCATAGCCGATTCCGGATGAAGCGCCGGTAACAAAGACGATTTTACCTTTTAGTGATATCATAAAATATTTCCTTCTCCTGATGTGCAGTTTGCAATATAAAGGGCAATGTATCCAATACGGCTTCGGCTGTCAAGAAAGCCGCAGCAGCGGCTTTAAGTCCGGGGGACATATATGGCGAAATATGGGAAATTATCGGTTTTTCCCCATATTATTGAAGCCGCGCATAAAGAAAAAGACCTTGTTTCAGATTTTGAACACTGGTTTATGATGTTGTCGTGCAACGATATGCGTGGCAGCAGTAGGAAATTTGGGCACCTCCAAATAAAGGCATGAATTCTGCAAAGTTATTTGACCAGGCAAACAAAAAGATTAAGTTTAGCCCGGTCAGGGTCGATTCTAA
Organism: candidate division Zixibacteria bacterium HGW-Zixibacteria-1; assembly: GCA_002838945.1. Taxonomy (NCBI): domain Bacteria; kingdom Pseudomonadati; phylum Candidatus Zixiibacteriota; species candidate division Zixibacteria bacterium HGW-Zixibacteria-1. Next base: position 5,019 of record PGXB01000063.1, on the reverse strand, counting down.
CTATATGGCTTTTCGACGGCCGATCGTCCCGGGCAGGGCGGGAGGTCATCGAAATGGCAACGAAGAAGAAAGATATCTATACAATGCCGCGAAAGATTTACTGGCATTTATATAGTTTGCAGAACCTGAATGGTGAAAAGTTTATTAAGGTAGTTAACAAAGTGTTACGTAAGGAATATATGCTGATTAAGTAAGGTTGGCAGAGACCGGTTATTTTTAATGCCGATTTTTTGTTGACATTATTAAAACTTTGGCATATTTTCCGGCGAAATTTTGCTCAAGAGGGTTCGCCACTTTTTTTGAAAGGGTTGTTTGATTTAACCGGTTATGCTACGTAAGAGAATATCATTCATGCTGATACCGGGCAGCCGCGAGAAGATGCGGCAGTTCAGTATATCATATGCTTTCTTAATTCTTAGTGCCGCGGTAATAACATTTCTGTTCGTGGCCGACATTTTCCTGACAACTTCCTTTGTAAAATCCCAGGCTTCTTCGGCTCAAATCGAGACTCTTAAGACCGAAAACAGCCTTTTGATCAAGAAATATGACGAACTCAAGGGCCAGCTGGACGAAATCAACGGTATTTATGCCGATCTGGTCGAAAAAGAGATAGTTATCCGCAATATCTTCAACCTCCCCGAAATCAGCACCGATGAGCGCCAGCTTGGTATCGGCGGACCGACCAGCGGCGATATCGAAAATCTGACTCCCGGTTTGAAGCAAATGTTCGACACCGAGGGTGATGTCGATGACCTTTTGCGGCTGGCTAAGTTTGAAAAAGAAAAATTCGAAGAAGTATATGATGTTCTTGCCGAAAAGCGGTCGATTCTGGATCACACCCCGTCGATTATGCCGACCCGCGGACATCGCACCCGCGGCTATGGCATGAAGCTGGATCCCTTTACCGGGTACAAGCAGTTTCATGGCGGCATCGATATCGGCAACAAGACCGGAACGCCGATCTTCGCGACGGCTGATGGCGTGGTCAAGTTTACCGGGGTTTCCGGCGGTTTGGGCCAGTTGATAAAAATCAATCATGGTTATGGTTATGAGACCGCCTATGGTCATCTCAGCAAGATCAAGGTCAAGCGGGGCCAGAAGGTCCGTCGCGGCGATCTTATCGGCCTGATGGGATCAACCGGTTATTCCACCGGCCCGCATCTTCATTATGAAGTGGTAAAAGACGGCAAGCGTGCCAACCCGATGGAATATATCCTCAATAATTAGCCGTTAATTCACCAAAATCCATTAATAATCCGATCGCGTCTACTCGTGTAATTATGGGTCGACTGACTCCTATTTTTTAAGGTTGGCCATTTTACACGGTTGTCGGTCGAAAATGAGCCATTTTTGTCATTGTTTTTTTTTATTCTGGAACAAAATTTTTGCTCGGGCGTAAATTAAAGAAAGGCCGCCATTTTAATTGAAAGCAAGGGGACAGGCCCTACCTCATTTTAAAAAAACAGTTGACCTCACGGAAAAGAGGTTGTATTATATGATCAAGGGGTTTTCAATATCATCTATGACATCCGGCTGATTTTTGAAATACGCATTAAAAGTACTTTAGAACTACATCAACTTTATTGGAATATGAGAAAAATGCCGGGATCCTGGTAGATTTATGGAACATTTTAATTAACAGTATGTTTAAGGAATCAAATTAGATTTAGCAGACCCATAATGTTTGACTAACGCCGGGAGGCAGCCATGAATACAGTGGCGACAAAAAGCGGGAGCAAGCTTCGCAATGAGGAGCTTGATGACAGGATTGAGCGAGAGACCAAGGAAATTGTAAAGAGGATCAAGGACGGAGACAACAGCGCATTCTCCCGCCTGGTCAGGCTTTACAAGAATCAGGTCGCTTCTCTTGCTTACAAGATGGTCGGGGATTATGATGAGGCGGCCGACATTATGCAGAATGTTTTTGTCAAGGTTAACCAGAATATCTGGCGCTTTGATGATAAAAAACGATTTTATACCTGGCTGTATCGAATAACAGTAAACGCTTCAATAGATTACATGCGCAAACACCATCGTCACCAGCACGAGTCGATCGAAAATGTTAAGGAAAAGGCCGACGAAAAGAATGATACCCCCGAGGATTCGTTCAAGAGACAACAGCTGCGGGGATATATCGATGAAGCGGCCGAATCGCTAAATGAGAAACAGCGGTCCGCCTTCTTGCTTCGCGACGTCGATGGCTGTAATATTGATGATGTCGCGAATATTATGAATATGCCCGAGGCAACGGTCCGCTGGTATTTGCATCGAGCCAGGACCAAGATAAAAAAAGAACTGCTGAAGAAATGTCCGCAACTGCTTATCGGCATGGGGTTTAAGTAATATTTTAGCCTGAGCGAAAATACAAAAAATAGACCGTCAAATTGCATTTTTTGCATTTTGGCGGTTTTTTGATTATTATTGAGCTATGGAAAAGCAAAAAGAACTTGAACTTAAGATCGGCGGCATGCATTGCGCCGCGTGTGCGGTCGGAATCGAAAAAGGGCTGTCAAAGATGCCGGGTGTCAACCGGGCCTCGGTCAACTATGCCATGGGGACCGCCTCGGTGGATTTTGAACCGGGTAAAATCGACGAGCTGTCGATAACCAATAAAATCTCGGAACTGGGATATTCCGCCCGGAATGCCCTCGGCGCCGATTTGTTCGATAATCAGGAGTCGAAAAAAGCCCGGCGGTATTTTTTCATGGCCCTGGCGTTCACCATCCCGATTATGCTGATAAGCATGGCGGGGATGTTCACCGAACATCCCATTTTCGGTCATCTTGCCGGCGGGATTGTTCTTCTGGTTTTGACGCTTCCCGTTATGTTTGTCTCCGGTCGGGAGATTTTTGCCGATGCCTGGAACCAGACCAAACATGGCCATGCCAACATGAATTCGCTGATCGCCCTCGGTTCATTGGCCGCCTTTCTGTACAGCACCTATGCCATTCTGACATTAGTCGTAATCAAAGATGCTCCCGCCTCCCATTTTTATTTCGAAAGCGCCGCCATGATTATCACGCTCATTTTGCTTGGCCGTTTTCTTGAGACCCGCGCCAAGGGCAGGGCCAGGGATGCTATCGGCGCCCTGCTTCGTCTGAGGCCCGAGAATGCCACCGTTATTGTCGATGGCGAAGTATCCGAAGTTATGGCTTCGGCTGTTCGGCGGGGCATGATTATCCTGGTCAAGGCGGGCGAGCGAATTGCCGCCGATGGAAAAATTACCGAAAGTAATCCATCGATTGATGAATCGATGCTTACCGGCGAATCGATGCCGGTCGAGAAGCAGGTCGGCGACACGGTTCTGGGCGGTTCGGTCAACGGTAATAAAGCTTTCAAGTTCGAAGTAACCGGTACCGGCGAGAACAGCTTTCTGGCCGGAATTGTTCGGCTGGTTACCGAGGCGCAGGGGCGCAAGGCGCCCGTACAGCGGCTGGCTGATCAAATCGCCGGTGTTTTTGTCCCGATCGTCCTTTTGATTGCCATCGCCACGCTGGTCATCTGGTATTTTATTGATCCGTCCAGCCCGATGCTTATCAAGGGTCCGATCGCGGTGCTTATTATTGCCTGTCCCTGTGCGCTGGGGCTGGCCACACCGACCGCTATCCTGGCCGGGACCGGCCGGGCGGCGCGCCACGGCATCTACATTCGCGGCGCCGACATTCTGGAACGAGTGGTCAAAACCAATTTTGTCGTCTTCGACAAGACCGGCACTCTCACGGTCGGCGAGTTCGAGGTGTCGGTGATGAAGGCGCTCGATGAAGATTATGAAACGGAGCTGCTGCAACTGGCGGCCTCGGTCGAATCCGGATCGCAGCATCCGCTGGCCGGAGCCATCCGGAAAAAAGCGGATGAGTTGAATATCAAGACCAAATCGCCCAAAAATCTGACCGAGTTTCCCGGATTCGGGCTGAAAGCGGAGATCGACGGCCGGACGGTGCTGGTCGGTAATGTTGCCACCATGGAGAGGGAGCATATCGACACTGCCACTTTCAATGCCGCGGCCGACGAGCAGATGGCGCTCGGGCGGACAGTTGTCTATGTTTCCAGCAACGGGCGCGCTCTTGGATTTCTGGCGATGGCCGACAAAGTGAAAGATGAAGCGGGCGAGGTGATCGATAAAGTGCGCAAGACCGGTCGCGAAGTGCTGATGCTTACCGGCGACAATCACAAGACAGCGCGCGGTGTGGCCGATCAACTCGGCATCGAGAAATTCGAAGCCGGGATCAAGCCGGACCAGAAGGCGATCATCGTCGAGACACTTCGCCGGGCCGATCGGAGAGTGATGATGGTCGGCGACGGCATCAATGATGCTCCCGCGCTGGCCGCCGCCGATATCGGTGTGGCGCTCGGCACCGGCACCGATGTCGCGATGGAGTCGGCCGATATTATTCTGGTGCGCGACAATCTCAGCGCGCTGGTCGAGATGCTCGAGATATCGCGCCTGACCTTCAGGACCATCAAGCAAAATCTTTTCTGGGCCTTTTTCTATAATATCATCGCCATCCCGCTGGCCGCGGGACTTTTCTATACCTTATTCGGCTGGGGTCTGTCGCCGATAATCGCGGCGGGCACAATGGCCTTCTCATCGGTCTTCGTCGTCACCAACTCCCTGCGCCTGCTGAAGATCAAGAGTTAATTACAGCTAGTTTTTTGTGCTGTCAGGTGCAGAGACATCGGTACCACACCCATCGGGTGTGAAAAATATGATCTGGCAATATCGTCCATTTCAAGCAATGTACTCTAATCTCAGCAATAAACATTATTAGATTAAGCCAATTCGCTCAGAAGCCTTTATCAGCATCATACTCAAGTTCAATAGTCCGGGTAGGTCGAAATCCCCGGAGCCCCCGATTATAATCGGGGACGGAGGGGTTTCGACATCTTCTCTTGATTGAGCAGGTCCGGGTAGGTCAGGAGTGATCTTGCCCTGTTTTATTGGACAATTAAATAAGGTTGTTGGTTTAACCGTTCGAAGTCAACCGGGCTGAGATAATTCAGCGTAGAATGACGACGAAC
>PGXB01000062.1 GCA_002838945.1 candidate division Zixibacteria bacterium HGW-Zixibacteria-1 | reverse complement strand
TCAACATCTGAACACCTCCTGTCCTTCGGGACTCAGGATGAGAAAGAATCATAATAATAGTATCCTTTCTCCGTGTCCACTAAATCGGGGGAACTTCATCTTAATCCCTTATTCATCAGGGAGAGGTTTCTAACCCCATGCAATGGATCAATTCAAGCAAGAACAACACAATCGTCTTAATCCCTTATTCATCAGGGAGAGGTTTCTAACAATGTAATATAGACGTTTATATATCTCGTAATTGGGAAATTAATGTCTTAATCCCTTATTCATCAGGGAGAGGTTTCTAACCGCGATGAGGCGGTGGCGTTATTGATAGAAGTTGTGAACGCGTCTTAATCCCTTATTCATCAGGGAGAGGTTTCTAACAAGGAGAATTAAAGTGAGTACTAGATGCCAAATCGGATTGTCTTAATCCCTTATTCATCAGGGAGAGGTTTCTAACTAAGCCTCATATAAATGATTATATTATATTGCCTTATCATCATAATTCTGTAAACCGCTGAATTTGCCGTCTTCCAATCGCTTTCCCGCTATGCTATAATTAATGTATTTAATTGTCAAAGAACAGGATATAAAAACTGTGAATCTGCGCACTTTTACAGCCGTTCGCAGGTTTCCAAATGCCTATATAACAATAACATCAGGATCATCAAACGGCTTGACCCCGATTCCAAGAACAATGGTTCTCTGCCGACACCCCTCACATAATATATAAATACGTATGGAATCGCCATCACCCAGAATAACCTGTTTTTCCAGTCGATTCAGACATTTATTCCATATTTTAACATCCAGATTGGGCAATTCAAAAACAGATTCCTGAACACGGTCTCCGTAATCATCGAGGATTTTCGAGGTTTTAAGACGCGTCTTATTATCCGCAATATCGTAAGTCACAATATAGTGCATAGCGCTACCCTGCCTTAAAAAGATAATATTCCGGAAAGGCGGTTCTGTTCATAAAATAATAGCGCAATGAATTTATCTGCTTTTCCAGGCTATCGCGGAATTCTATCCTGGTCAGGTATTTCTCCCAGTTAATAAAGAATTTCTTAAGGGCCTGATTATTTAATCGGCATCCTTCCTGCACTGTCATTTGGAAATCCTCGTTCTTAAAAATACCGAGATTGAAAACGCGGTTGACAAAGCGATCGACCACCGGGGCACGGAAAATTTCGAGGAGATCCAGAGCCAACGATGGGCGGCCATAATAAATTTTATGATAAATCCCGAGGTAGGGATCGAAACCGCAGCCATCAAGCGACGATTGAATAATGGAATTCAAGAGGACATATCCAAATGAAAGCAGGGCGTTGACCGGGTCGCGGGGCGGCCGTTTCGTGCGGCCCGCAAAACCGGATGTTGTCTTGAGACTCTTGCCGAAACCGCCGAAATAAACCCGCGCGGCCGAGCCCTCAATCCCATTTAGTTCCGATAACGAGCCAGCGGCATCAACCAGACCGTAAAACCTGCTCAGCTCTGCGGTCTCAGCCGATAGAACCAATTGGCGGTTGTTGTAACTAAACTGCTTCAGGACTTCTCGAGAGTTTTCTATTTTTGTTTTTACCAGTAATTTAGCCTGATTTAAAAGTATTTGGCCATCGGCCAGCATTAAATATTGATTTTGTCTGAGATGCACATTTTTGCCCATTGGCGGAGTCAACTGCCCATAAAGTTTCCCGGATTCAGAAAGCAAAGCCATTTCTATACCGTTTTCCAGAAGAAGCCGGGCAACCTGCGTCGTAAATTGTATATTACCATATATGAGAACCGCTTCCAGTCGATTCACTTCAACTTCGGCCAGTTGGCTGCCGTCTTTTTCCACGATTATCCGTTTTCCGGTTTTTCGGAGTACTGCTCCCTGCTCCACTACATAAAGTACCGACATGGTATCTCCGCCTATTCAATCACACAAGCAATAGGCAAACAAAAACAATTTTGCACGACACGGTTGTCACCCGGTGCGATTCCCTCAACCAGTCTTCCATAATAATCCCTGACCCCGTCATCGGTCCTGAAAACTGCCCCCGGTTCCATCTGAAGGAGCGGCCGTTTGAAAGGATTGCGCCCGGCGCCTTCTCCGATCTTGCCGTATTTCGTGCGCAGTCTGTATCGGGCGTCGGGCGGATCGTCATTTGCCGGCACCATGGACGACAAGCTGACAAAGCCATTGGCATCCTTCAAAATCTTGAACTCTTCGAACGGTTTATATTCTACCACTTCGAATTTTCCCATTCCAATCGATTTATCGCGCCCAAAACCACTTTTCGAGCAGGCTTCAACAAGCGCCATAACTTTATCAATCCATCCCTCATCACATCTTATGTAAATATCAATAATTGAGTCTTCTGTATCCAGCAAAGAAAAATCGGTAGAATATAGCGCTCCTTCATGGCCGGTCGTGAACTTGATGCGGTCAAGCGATGCATGGAGGGTTGACCCTGTTATCCATGGGCTGTCATCAAATGCCTGATCACAGGGCATTTGTCCGCGACATATCTGAAGAAAATCATCGCTTCCAACAAAAGGGGCCTTCTTCTTGTGTTTGAATTCGACATATTCTTCGAGTGTCCCTGTTGTTGTAAATTCGATATTCAAAAGCGGGCGCGGAAGGCGATTAGCAGGAAATGCATCGGAAAGGACAAAGGGTGCGCGCCCATTCCTGAAGGGTTCAAGGAACTGGTCGATGCCGATATCGATCACCCCATAAGCGACCTGCCAGCAGAGATGGCCGAAAATAGTATCGGAATGCCAAGGAGTCCCGACCGGGGATAACAGCCTGATTTTAAGTAGATAATCCTGCATCATAACTTCATGGTTCTCAGGTATTCACTGATTGGTCTGCCGTCGGCACTGGTAAACTTCACTTTTCCGTAACCCCGGGATCCATTGCCGCCAAGGTAGTCTTTTTCCAGCAAATCAAAAGCGTCGGCAAAATAATTCAGATACTCCTTGATACTTGGAACATCCACGTCAAAAATCCGCATCGAGATGGAAAAATCAAATATTGAGCCCTCGGGGATTCTTTCCTGTTGTCTTAGGGCTCGCTGGGCGGCTTTTCCTTCTTTCCTGTCCATCTGGATTTCGGTCTTGATCTCGGCATAGGATCCGGGAAGTGCTTCTTCCAGCAATTCTCTTGTTTTTTCACTCATTTGCGCGTCCCTGAAAATAAGGCGGGTGGGCTGTGAACTTTCCCGCGGATCACCTCTCCCGAATAATATGCATATTTTGCAATTACCGCAGTCGCATGGTCTTCCGGATTGCTGGCTTCTTGGGCTGTCTTTTATTTCCAAAAGGGATATTAACTTACCTTTTAGAGACGAACCGGGTATATACGGCAGGCGATTAACCGGGTGCCGTATAATGGGCTTATCGGTTTCGCCAATACCGATGGTTTCTTTGGTCCCGCCAATTTTCAGGCCGGCCAGACATGTTATCTGGCCCTCTATTTCGAGATATCTTTCAAGTTGCATTGCAACCTCCTACTTTTGTTTCATTCTGGCAACAATGGCCGTCAGATAATCTGCAAATCCCAGGAATTCTTTTTTGTCTTTGACAACCAAATCTGTGTGGATTTCTACAAAAATTCGAAAAATCTCCGGTATCACGTCACGTTTGGATTGATATTCGACCTGCGTAACGAATTTAAGAAAATTCTCGCGGATAAAACCGGACGGAAGGTCTCGATCCGTCTTAAGTTTCATTTTTATTGAATTTACCGAGTTAAATAGGTTCCGGATTGATGCCTGAGTCATTCTCTCTCTTTGCAATATCTCAGACATAGCCTCGGCAGCTTCAATATTGACTTCCCTTTTTAGATATCCGTCAGGTTCATAGAAACTGTCCTTAAAAACGCAGTGAGAAGGCAAACCCGGTCTTTCGCGCGACTGGGGAGCATAGCCCCGTTGTCTGCCTGTTGAGGGTTTGCACTTCAGGCAATACTCATAGTCGCCCAGCGTATTTCCCCCACATACTTTGCATTTTCCCATATTGGTTCCCCTATCTAATTTTATTAATCACATATTGACAGATAAATGACAAGAGTGGCGAATCTTTGTATTCCGGATTAGTATAAGCGTGCGCCCATGCTTTGGCCTGTCGCTGAATATCTTCTCTCTCCTGCCAGTTTCGTTTCAAATCATAAATCATCTGCGGAATTACCCGCAAAAGAGTAGTGTTACCACTTTGCCTGAAATCATCAAGTTGAGAAGCATAGTGCAACAATCGGTAGATTTTTGCACTGTTAATCACGCCATTATTATACCAGCCGATAAGATTTTCGGCCTGACTCAAGGCATCTTCAAACTGCCCCCATTTCAGGGTTGTGGAAAAGGCGGTAATAGAATCCTTACCAGCTAATTTTTTTGAAGCGGATAGGCTTCTGTTGGCCATCTCCAACCCGCTCAACAAAGGGGTGTGGTGTCCGGCCAAGGCGATCCCCGCCGAAAGCCCCCATGAGTTGTTGTTGCAGGTAAATTCCTTGAATTTCGAATGGAGATCCGATGCGAGGGCGAAGATCTTGTCCCATGGTCCTATGAATAGCAAATCATCCCCTCCTGAAAACACTGTATAAGTATGGGGATAATCATTCTTAAGAAAATAATAAATAAACCCCGAGAAAAAATATTCCAATGACCGACTCAAGGTGGCCAAACGCGATATGGACTTTCTGTCAGAATTATTCCCGCTATCGGCGAGACCGCGAGCAAAGATATAACCCAGATTATCAATGTCGGCCTTTAGATAGCCCAGTTGCTTATTTCCATTGGATTGCCCCGCGATCTTCTCAAAATCGAGGATACTGCCATCTTCTGTCAGCGGGACATAATTGTTTTTCAGGATTGAAAAAAATGGGGTATCAAATTTCTGCCTTATTTCGCCTTTGAATTCAATAACGATGTCGGCCGACCTCTCATTTTCCGAGATTTTACTCCTCAAATCAAAGCTTGTATCAAACGGCAGTTTATATTTTAGATCAGGTTGAAAACTAAATGACTGAAAATTTGAACGAGCAAAATCTGAACCGATTTCCCTATCATTATCGCAATCCGCACATAAAGATCTTTCATTCTCTGCTATCTTAGATTGGCATGACCGGCATAAGTCCTCATAGCGGCCCTCAAAAATCGGTCCCAACCATTTTGTTTCCTCCCACCCCTGCGGGTTTTTCAATTGAATAAGTCCACGCAAGCTTGAGTCCAATAAAGAGTCGTTCAACCGAGTTAATGTCCCGGGAAAATCTTTGATGTCGGATTTCGAAGCCTCGATCCATTCCAGATTAAACCTTAATTCGCCAAAATACTCATTCAGAATCCATTCGTGTAAAGCCTGTTTTGTTTGTGTTAACGCCCGTATAGTCTTATCGTTATTTGGTAATAATAAGAGAAATTTGCCACCAGCGGACAAAACCATATGGCTCAATGCCAGATTTAATTTATGGAGAATTGTGAAAGCCGCTGAATCAGATAAGGTATTGACCTTAAAAGACCGGCCCCTTATTGCCTTAGCAAGTTGGCCCGACCCGGGTTTCGGGTTAAAAATATATTTTTGAATTCCACCAAATTCCCCGGCCGCAAGAACAAATGGTTCTTTGGACGCCTCTGCGAGGTATAAACATCCGGCAATTGCCGAGGTCGTCTTCATATGATCAAATAGGGAGATATCGGGTATTTCGACATTTGTAGCTGAAGGAACCGCCCAAAGGTATTTTTCCAATATTGATAGAAGTGTATTGGTGTATTTTATGGGGTCTTTTATGCTGGCACCCGAGATTGTCTCGATCAGTCCATTCCAGATTTCCATATAAGAATCTTGAAGACCCTTGCTTTCATTGAGCCTGAAGGGGAAAATGGAATTACTGGAGTATTTCCCTAACGGTAAAATGTAGTCATCCGAATTGCCTACGCTATTTTTGATATTGATGTAATTCGCGACCGGTCTTAAGGGAACCGCTCGAAAATCACCCGGGATATCGGCGACTTCCAGGGCTTCTCGCTCCAATGCTGAGGAAAGCCTGTCTGCGGTAGTTATTATTTCCTGATTTTTGTCTGCTGGTCTATGGTGATAAGAAGCCAAATTGGCTATTTCTGCATAGGAAAAGGAATCAGGCAGAAATTCCTTAATTTGCTCAAAAAACTCATTTGTATAAAGTACATGAAGATGAGACCTATACCCTTTTTTATCCTGTGGACAAATATACTCTTTTAGGCTCAAGGATTGTTTTGAAAGCCCACTGCCACTGGAAAATGACCTCTGGCCGACTTTGCCAATATCATGTAATAAAGCCCCCAGTAAAATTTGATTATACATACTGTTACGTCTCCCGGGTTCCCGCCAAACAAAGACGAATCTACATTTAGATAATTAGGACATTTTACATATTGTTTTTCACAGTCTACAATATGTGTTTAGATCATACCGACTTTGGATCTAAGTAATTTAATTTAAGCCAATTTCAGTGGTTGTCAACATTTCTGTAGAAAAAAAGGCGTGGCGGTAGGTATTTTATTCGATTTTAAAACCAATATTATTCTGTTTGAAACAGACTCCCAGCTGTCCAGAGTTTGAAATGTACTTTAGAACAAGATATATTGACCTAAAGGATCAAGGCTTTCGATCTGATTGGCGTTACAAACATGCCGCCCAATGGGGGATGGGTATAACGACCGATACCCCTGCCGATCTGATAGATATGCGCCGTCTGTCAACTTTTATAAATTTTTCATAAAAAGGTAGACTGGGAAAGCCTCGACTGACTCGGCCTATAACTGCAGTATGTTTTGTGGGGTATCTATAAAAAAGGTTTCCGTGCCAGATTAGGCATTAATTTAATCCTCCTATATAATGATCTCCCTCCATTGGCGTTTGCGGCGGATACCACAGCTCTCACCCAAGAGCCCTGATATCTCAGGATTGCTTGAATAAGTATTCCCTTAATCCTTGACACAGCGAACCGAAAAGCCGTATCGCTTACTTTTATCGAGGCTGTGATAGCGGCAGACTGCTGACGACCATCCGCAATACAGTCGTCGATACCATGCGTCGATACTATCGTACTCTGTAGAAGACCAAAAGAGGGCATCGTAGGTCATGCCGACGCATGGCCCATCATGGCTGTCAAGGTAACCGCCAGGAAGTGCGGTAAAACCGCTTTCATTAGTAGCGCCCATGTTCATACACCAATGCGTTGTGCCAGTATCTTTTAGCTTGTTGCCTTCATCAGTTCCACGACAATCTTCGGCATCGGCTTCTGCCTGACTCAAACCAAGATATATTTCCAATTGTTTCCACTCATCATCACTGGGAACATGCCAGCCTGCAGGCGCTATATTACGACTGTCATCGACAGCATACCAGTTATACAATCTCCCATAAACAGCAACATTGGCTATATCGTTATCATATTCGCAATAGGCTCCAGTCGTCAGCCAACCCCATGCAGCACCATCGGTGATATTGGGAATGGAGTCGCCATTGCGATAATGGGTCACTTTAAGGTTCTCAGCCATCCACCATTGATCACCGATTTTGACCGTCGGATAAGTATTGTCATCTATGTCCGTTACCGTTCCCGTTGTCTCTCCGCAGTCCGGCCCAGGACCACCTTTATAAATGTAATTGATTAGATAAGTTACATCGAGAATGTTGATGGAGCCGGAATTGTTGACATCCCCGCAGTTGCCTGCAAATGATACTGCAGGAATGGTTAAAATGATAGTGCCCAAAAGTGCCGTTAATGCTCGTTTCATGATTTTACCCCCCGATTGATTTTGGTCAGAGCCAACAAGGCCTATATCTTTAATATTATGCTAAAATGTAAAAATATATTTTCCAAGTCTTCTTTGCTCACCCACACCCCACCATTGGCACTGGGCCGGATTTGTAGAGATAGTTTATTAAGTAAGTCACATCCAAGATATTAGTCGAGCAGGAGCCGTTGATGTCGCCCATGACTGCCGGGTAGGGGGCGTTGCCGCCTTTGTAAAGGTAGCTGATTAGGAATGTTGCATCGAGAATGTTAACACTGTTGTCGCCGTTGGCATCACCCAGCATCCAGGTGCGGAAATCGGGCCGGTTGGCGCTGTAGATGAATCTCCCGGTATTATCGGTCGCTTTGACCTTCCACCAGTAACGGGTGCCGAAACTGAGGCTGTCATCAGGGGTCAGAGTATATTCAGTGGCCCAGATGCTGTCGATGGTATTGACAAAGTTGAAATTGCTGTCGAGGGCGATACAAAGAGTGTAGTAGACCGAATCGAGCGGGTCATATTCCTGTGACGGCACCCACCAAAAATTGGTCAGCATATCGACAATATGTGTATATCCGGTATCCGGGGGATAATTTGCCTGAAAAGCGGACGGCGCCTCCTCGACGGCATTGACCCAGAAAGTCTGCGATTCGCTCCATTCGGAATATTCATACTGGTCGAAAGCCCGGGCACTCCAGAAATAGTGCCAGTTTTCGTTGAGTGGCTCAGTCACCTGCCAACCAGTTGAGTCGGTGCCCTCAGTAATACCGTCTTCGTATATCGGATCAGGCTCCCCAAAGGTGGTATCATTGGCAACAACAAACTCATAGGTCAGGGTGTCATCGGTTTCGGCATCGGTGGAGTTCTGGAGATAGAGGAAGGGTTGGACATCGGTCACAATAACGTCAGCAATCGGACTTGAAAGAACCGGAATTGACGGAACGCTGTTCATGTGGAAAGAAGTGTAATACCAACTGGACCACACCTCACCATTATGGACACGTAATCTCAAATAGTATGTTGCCCCGTCAATTAATGGGGAGCCGTTATAGACGACAAATGTATCTGAAGATTGAACCGGGGCCGGGTTCCACATCTCGGCATAGGTCCAGTCATTATCATCCCCGACGGCAATTTCATACTTGGTTTGAGCCTTCGACTCAAGCGGATCGGTATAGACCCATTCAATTAATGGGGCATTATTTATGACATGGGTCGGCTCGGTCTGCCCATCAATTATAACTTGCTGAATAACAGGATCGGAATCATAGACTGTTATTTCGACCGTTTCACTATCGGCCAACTCGCCGTCATTTACTATAAATAGAATATTATAGACACCAGCCTGATCTATATCAGGATCAAAAGTAAACAACCCATTACCATTGCCGCTGTCGATAAAATCAGAATTTTCCGGTGGATTTTCCACAGATAGATAAAGAGTCATATTGTCAACATCCGAAGAATACATAACAAACTCAAGATGATTGCCTTCATAGACAACCTGCGGGTCAATTGGTATTATTACAGGCGGATCATTAACTGGTATTACATCGATTAGAACTTCCAGAGTATCTGAATTGTAACCGTCTGATACCGTGACCATAAAACTCGTATCACCAATTCCCTCAGTTGGTATTCCATATATAGAATCTGCATCCGGTATTAACCATGATGGATAATCATAAAATGTAATTATCGTATCGGGTCCGTCCGGATCGAAATACGCTACTCTATAAACCAGCAAAGAATCCTCATAGACTTCGACTTCCGGGCTCGAGACTATCTCAGGAATAAAGTTAATACAGCCGATATCAAGCGCTCCAATTAGTGTCCCGCAATTATTATTATCCGGGGCGCAAGGAGAAGATGAGTAAATATTATAATTACCGGTATCAGGATAGCAGAATAACGGATTGAGGAAAAGGTCGTTCAACCCCGGAACAGTGGTAGATGCAATCAGATCGACATCGATTAAATTATAGTCATTATTTCCCTTGTTGCCATAAAGATCATTACAATCGACATTTAGCGTGCACAGACTGGCCCAAACAGCATGACTGCCGTCATATAAGGCGGAATCATAGGGGAAATTAAAGGCGACAATATTGTTATGAAGATACCCATTGACCTTTCTGACCTGAATCCCGGCCCCCTGGCTTCCATTGACATTATTTACAATAGTATTTTTTGTTACATAGATCCACCTGTACCAATACTCGAAGGCATCGATATATAAACCGCCGCAGTTGTTATTGCTTTGGTTATTCTCAATAATATTACCCATGACGACCCCGCCTGCCGGATCGCTTATCATGACCCCACCGCCGTCGGTATTCGATGAATTATCGTGAATGTGACAGTTTATTATTTTGCAGTATGACCAGTCTCTGTATGAAAGACCATCGCCGTTGCCTGTATCGGGGGCATTATTGCCGTATATCTCGCAGTTTTCAATAATTGATAGTGAGTAAACAGACAAGAGACCACCGCCATATTCTCCATAGACCGCATCATCGGTTGGATTACCTCCGGTTATACTGAAACCATTGATTCTGACCGTGTCCGTGGCATAATCAAGCGTTATTACCCGGTGACCGGGCGTTCCGGATAAAATAGTCGCGTCACTGCCATCCGAAGATGACAGAGTAATTCCCTTTTTTATGACTATATGCTCAGGGTAGGTCCCCGCCATTACCATAACGGTATCGCCTTTTACCGCATCATTGACGGCTCTTTGAACGGTCATGAAAGGCTTTTCATAGCTTCCAATACCAGTTGAATCACTTCCGGCAATCGATACATAGTACGTCTTGTAAATTTCACCGCAACCAACCGGGAACGCTCCAATAAGGGTGCTGCAACTGTTATTTTCAGGCGCACAAGGCGAATTGGAAGCTATGAATAATGAATCCGAAGTAATATCGCAAAACCGCGGATCACGAGAGATATTACCATTGAGCCCGATTTGATCATGGATTCCAATGAAATCAATCTCATTATTATAGAAATCGTTGCAGGAAATCACATAAATAGAAGGCAGATCTGGTATCGTATCACCACGGATAGCATATTTGTCATTATCATAAAATATGCAGTCTGTAACTCTGTGTAAGGAATTATATAGATTTTTGCAATAAATAGCCCCACTATCATTCGCTATGAATGAGCAATTATAAATTTTAGCACCCCAGAAAGAAGCCTGATTCATTAATATTGGATTACTATTTCGCGCATAGATGCAACTATCCATCTGAAAGTAATAATGATTGTCTGGACTTTCGTAGCCCCGTATACCTCCATAATTATCCATAATAATGCATTTATTGATATATAATCCTGGATCATCTTCGCTCAGAGACCCCAGATTAGCAATGTCACCAAAGTTATTAATAATGCGGGAATTTGTTATTTCAGTTACCACATAGCTTCCCATCCTAATAACAGCATTACTATGCCCAAAGAAATCACAATTTGTAGCAATTGCCGAACCATAGATGGCAGTCTCATTTCCATTAAATATGGTATTTGAAATATATGCCTCTCCCAAATTGCCTCGAAAGGGCCTATAAAATGCTATGGAGTTATTACTAAACTGGTTTCCTGATAAATTTGCTGATTCCAATATATCAAGAGCAATATTGATGTTATTCTCAAAGATGCAGCTATCTAATTCACCATTTATTAATTTTAGGCCTGACTCATTATTAGAAAACAAACAATTGCTTAGCTGCCATATGATTCCAATAGAAGATTCTGCCTTAATACCCCATTCAGAGCATTGGTTAAAAGCCGAGTTTGAGATAATTAGCTGCTCCGGTATCAACCAATATTCGTTATAAAATATAATTCCATTTACGGCTCTAATAATTGATAAATTCTCTATATTGATAGGGCCGGTAATTTCCAAATCTGCAGTCATTTTCAAGCCATCGAGACCGCTATTTTCGACGTCGATAATGACGCTATCCGGCCCGCCTTCACCAATAATAGAAATGGCCTTGTTTTTCATTACTAAGTTACGATTCCCCGGACCAATATATGTCCCATTCATAATAAAGACAGTATCGCCGCTTGTTGCCAAATCAATACCCTTTTGAATGGTGGCATACGGAAATTCCAGGCTGCCATCGCCTGTTTCATCATTTCCTAAAATCGAAACGTACCATAGTGGGCCCGAATAGGCTTGGTTATAATATAAGGCTCCGATGTCATTTCTTGTGCCATCCGGGTCATTATATTGTGGATCGGGATCACCCGCATCAATACAAGGAGATAATTCCTGAAGCGCGCAAGTATTGTCGGGAAGAGCAACAAACAAAGGATCAGCTGAGATTCCGTTAGGTCCCGGATTGTTGGCAGAGCCATTGCTCCAAACATCATTGTAATCATATGTGGCAGTCACCGGCGAAAGCCCTTCATTTGTATTTTTTACTATTATATTGTTCCTGACATCAATACCGGAACCATTTAATAGTGTAACTCCCCTTGTGTTATTATGAATTGTGTTATTATGAATTAAGCTATTTGTCCCATTTATATAAAGTCCCGAGACATAGCCTCCACCATAATTTCCGTAAATTGTATTATGGTGTATATTTTTATTGCTTGTTGCCCCAATAAATCCGATTGAGACGCCATTCGCTGCAGCATTGTTATAAATAACATTATGGGCTATTTCCAACGCCTGTGAGCCCTGCCCTCCGACCCCACCGCCCGTGGAACCTCCAACATTGTTGTGAATCAAGTTATTTCTAAGAATCCCACCTGAATTTTGATACCAAATGCCTGCTCCATCGCCCCCATAATTACAATTACAAATTTCGCAGTTCTGGATTTTTGGAGATGAAGAATTACAGTAAATACCATATCCATTTTCGGAATTTCTAATAGTAAACCCCTCTATAACGCAATTGGTATCTTCATTGGAGATAAATGATGCAATGTGATAATTAGGATCGTTCGGTTCTATAAATGTTACTTCTCTGCCTCCGCTTGAGGTGAGGACTATCTTTTTTCCCATAAAGTTTAAATTCCGGACATAAGTACCCGGCGCAACCAAAACAATATCTCCGTTGACCGCGGCATCAATCCCCGCCTGAATTGTCGGCTGATCGCTGGGGACATTGATTGTGGTGGCCGAAAGGACGCCAAAAAAACAAACCGATAGGCCTATTGCCCAAATAAGGACTATAACAATTTTCATTTTATTTCCCTCCGACAGGAAGACCTTAAGACTTAGTTTGATGCCGACTCCCAGCTGTCCAGTCTGTTGAAATATAATGGATAGGCTGATCTTGTCAAGAGTGGAGATTTAACAGGGTAGCATTTATCCTCTATCCCTGTTATTTTCAAGAGTAAATTCAGTCCTGAATCCTGTTGACATCGCAACTATCTGTATGATTAGAAAATGAACAATATGTTACCGATAATTAATCGTCTCAGGGATAGTGCTTGACTTCAAATATTAAATCTGATTATCATTCATTATACCCCCCGAAAAAAATTCAAAAATTGATCGCATGCTGCTGTAAGACTATTGGCGATAATTGGTTATGGATGGTTTTAAAAAAATAAAAAAGTGGTATGAAAAAGTCTCAAACTTGAGTTATCTTGGACAATAGATATATTGGCTATAAATAAAGGCCGGAGACAGCTTGGAGGCAATCCTCCGGCCCCACAATGTAACATTGTAAGAGGACGTGTGCCCTCAATGTTAATGAAATATTACACAATGACCTTGTCAAGCCCTTTTGGCAAGAAAAGCGGCTTTCACTCAGCAAAAAAATCCAATATAGCCTTATTCACGAATGGGGATGGGGGTAACGACTGTCGCCCTCCTTTCTCGAAAATGATAGGCCGGGAGCGCACATAAGTGCACATATATAAAAAAAGAGAAATGATATGACCAGAGATCAAAAAATAGGCACTAAAATAAATGGATGACGCCATCGAACATATCTGGGACGAAGACGACCGCATGTTGACAGCTGAGGACCTGGAAGACGACTGCCCATGCGCTGGAGAAAGTCGACCACTTATAGAGCCCGGTGAATATGCTGCCATTTGCTTCAAGACTGACATCACAAATTACAGAGGCGAAAGAAAGCTCCTGATCCAATTTCGGTTGTGTGGTGGCAAGCATGATGGCTTTGAATTATTTCTGCCCTGCCCCTATCCAAAAGGAGCAAGAGGTTATCGGACAAAGTATTATCAAAACTGGGCGATTGCCAACGGTGCACCTCCCGAAAATGGTCAACGAATGGTCAGGTCTGTTTTCACAAACAGGAAATTCAGAATATTGGTGGGTGACTCGGAGAGAAGATTCGAAGACCGCAAGCTGATGCCTGAATTTCTTCAATACTCAATTGTCAAATCAATCTTGGGGAATATTAAAGATGATGATTCACATTAAAGCGATGCCGAAAATTTCTAAGACCTTTGATTTCTGTTTTAAATCAAGATTTGGTTCTATTTATCTTCCTGCTTTTTCCTCTTTACTAACTACTCTTTTCTTATTTCTTATTACTTCTTACCTACTACCTGGTTTTGATGATTGTATCTTGTTAGGGAATTATAGCTTACAAGAAAATTCACGACTCAAAAATTTCGATAAATCACAGCCTTTTGAGGCAAACCAATTCCTGGCAATGCGAACAAACTTAAAATACGGGGGGATAAAAAATAAAAATGTATGAAAATCCGAATGCACCGAATCCAATAAACCTTAAAGAACAATACGGTGACAGGTTCAAGATTGACCTCGACGAAGCGGCCGATTGCGAAGGTGAAAGCAGGAAAGATCCCTGGTATTACCTGATTCCCTGTAAATACGGTGACATCTACCCCTTCTCGGACAGACGGCTGGCTTTCCTGTGTAACGGCGCAGGGATTCGAAGCCGCCTTCACAAGGAACAGCCGGAGATCGAGGTTCATAACTGGAGCGACAACGGTGAGGCCATCTTCATATTCGACCCGGAGCAGTTTCATATCATCGCAGAATACGCCAAACCAAGACGAAAACGAAAAGTCAGCCAAAAGGAGCGTCAGAGACTGGTTGAGATGTCCCGCAATCATAGTCCTTTTGCTTCTATAAATGGCAGTAAAACGGGTCAAGAATCGACGAACGAGGGTCAACCGGTATCAAACTGCCCCCCGGTCAAAAACAAGCGCTCAGAAAGCTGTGAATTGAAATGAAGGATTGGGGAATGATACTTGAAATAACAAAAGATTGGCTCGAAACAGGGGGCTCAAAACCAGCCAATTTCGGCCATTTCCGACATTTTGCAAGCTCTTTATGGGTGGCAAATACTGAAATCGGCCGTTTTTTTCTTAAGAGGTTATTTCTCAACAAATTAGGCGAAAATACCGACTTTCCGGGATTTCAGGAAACCCTATTGATTTCGAAAAGTCTGGAGTTTGAAATATGGCAGTAGGGCGTGGCGTCTGGTTTAAGAAGCGAACGACGGAATCCTGCTGTCGTTTGGATATGTCATATCTGACCAGCAAATACATCATGGATTGGGACTGGCAGACGACAATGTCCTGGAAAAGTTCGTGGGGCAAGCACAGTTCAGTTGGTCTGGACATCTGCCCGCCGGACCGGATCAGGCTGTATTACACTTCATCCAAAAGCAGCACCGGTGAATCAACGAAGCAAGATTACTCAATTCGTTATGAATCGACCCCCTGCAACTATGGCGGCAAACGGTGGTGGTTCTTCTGCCCTGCTTGCGGCCGACGATGCCGGATACTATATCTGCCATCTGATGAAATCTATTTCGCCTGTCGAGTCTGTCACAACCTTTCTTACGAAAGCCAGCAGGAAGGCAAGTCTCGGTGGTGGGCATTATTCACGGCCATATCCAAACTTCCCGAATGGCAGAAGCAAAGGTGGCGGACCCGCTCCCGGAAAAAACGTGCCCAGCTGGAGAGAAAGATGGGTGCGCTGAATCGAGGCATGCAGAGCATTCTCGACTGGGACCGCAAGAAAAGAAAGAAACGCAAAAAGAAATAACCTGACTTATGGAAAAGCTCCTGACACCGCAAGAAATAGCCGAAGTCCTGGGCGTGCAGCCCTCGACAATCTACCAGTGGACGCACCAGGGGTTTATTCCACATGTCAAAATCGGCAAGTTCGTGCGGTTTAAGGAGAAAGATGTGGAGAAGTGGGTGGAAAAGAAAGCCAATAATGGGAGAGACGGAAGGAAGATAAATGTCAAAATTGTATAAAAATATATTACAATTACTAAGCGACTTGCTGGAGACTTGTGAACAGATATGTGCTCCAAAATCAGGATATATTTACTGAGCAATTTATTTGCTTTATGTAATGATTAAACATATCTTTGTATTATTCTAAAATATTTAATAAAATAATAAAATGTCTATAGACGAACCAAATGATGATCTGACACAATCATTCATTGTCTTGACCAAAAACACGCAGGTCGGACACTACCGGATCATCAAAAAGATCGGCGCTGGTGGGATGGGTGAGGTGTACCTATTTTTGGAGTAGAGGATATATACTCATGATTAATCGAATCTCTCTTCGCCGCGGTGACTGGTTGGTTGGCGTGGCGGTTGCATTGTCGTTGTGTTGTTCGTACTCGGGTGTTCGAGCTGAAGCTCCCATTGTCGGGAGTCAAGTGGCAGGGTACTATCGGATGATGCTGGGGCAGTACGAGGTGACGGCTCTTTCCGACGGGTTTATTGAACTTGAACCGGGTCTGCTGAAGAACACATCGGCGGGCGAAATCAATACGTTGCTCAGACGGATGTTTGCCGACACTGCTAAGATTCATACTGCGGTGAATGCCTATCTGATCAATACTGGCTCGAAGCTGGTGCTGGTGGATGCGGGAGCCGGCAACATATTCGGTCCGGAACTTGGCGGTGTCGTGCCGAACCTCAAAGCTTCAGGATACGACACAACTCGGGTTGACGCTGTGATCATCACCCACATGCATGGTGATCATATCGGAGGTTTGATCGTTAGGGAGGGCAAATCGCCTTATCCAAACGCAACCATCTATGTCGCCAAAGCGGAGAGCGATTTCTGGCTCTCTCCCGCCGAGGCGGAAAAGGCGCCTGCCGAAGAGAAGGTGTTCTTCAAGATGGCTCATGATCTTGCCGATCCGCAGATCGCTGTTGGCAGATGGAAAACCTTCGTGGATGGCGAAGAGCTGTTCCCCGGCATCAATGCGAGACTGATTCCGGGGCACACTCCGGGTCATACGACTATCGAAGTTGGCTCGGCAGGTGAATCGCTGTGGATCACGGGGGATTTGGTGCACTGCATGGCGGTTCAGTTCCCGCGCCCCGATGTTGCCATTGACTTTGATCTTGATCAGAAGCAAGCAGTCACCACGAGGCAGGCGCTGTTCAAACGAGCGGCAGACAAAAGGGTGTTCGTTGCGGGGATGCATCTTCCGTTTCCAGGAATCGGCAGAATACGTGCTGAAGGATCAGGCGGATACGTCTGGGTGCCGATTGAGTTTGGCTCGGTCAAGAGTGCGGCTCTGACTCCTGCGCTCGAATCCACAGCGACGGCAGTTCCGACATCGACTTCTGTTCCCACCACAAGGACCCCCACACCGGTTGCCGCCCCTCGGTTGTCAAAACCGCCCGAAGTGATCTTGGCAATCAACAAACCTGTTAGGAAAACGCCATATCCCGGCAATGTTGTGTACACGTTACCGAAAATGGATGAAGTCCTCCTCGCCAATGAACTGGCCTATCACAACAACCTGAAAGTGGATATCTACTATCCTCCCAACTACAACTTTGAAACTAAACTGCCAATTGTTATCCTGGCACATGGATTTCAAGAAACGGACGAGTTTGACAAAGACATACCTCAACAGATGGACTGGGTGAGACTAATCGCTGCCTCAGGGATGATCGCCATATCGGCTCAAGCTGGAGATGCGCCTGTTGACAACTCGTACCGTGTCTTTGATTTCTTGGCTGCTAATAAAGATTTGCTCGGCCTTGATCTCACACGTATTGGGTTCTGGGCCTGCTCAGGCCAGGGCGCACCAGCGATCAAAGCGCTTCAGGACGAAAAATTGCCCTTTCGGGATGTCTTCAAGGCAGCCGTATTCATGTATTCGGATTTTAAATCTGCCACTCCAAGTGTTTGGCCTAAGACTCTCTCGCTATTCGTGGTGAAGGCCGGGAGCGATCAACTAATCCCCGGCTCAACTATAGACAATTTCGTCGCCCAAGCACGCTCAAGCCAAATAACCACTGAGTACATCGAACTGGCGGATGCGCCTCATGGCTTTGACGTTTTTCAAGATACGCAGGCGAGCAAGGCAACTGTCCGGCAAGCTCTTGAGTTCCTCAAAGGCAGGTTGTTGCCGTGAAACCAAAGCCTAACGATTCAAGGCAACCGGCCAACCGAAGCCTCATCCCCCACGGGAATAGGCCTCGGGATTGATGAGAGTGAAACGGAGAAAAAACGGTCACAACTTGGTCACAATGAGGTGTAAAGCCTTGTCCCACAACGCGAGTCGGGGGTTCGATTCCCCCCACCTGCGACCTTCGGGTTATGAGCCTGTACAGAAGTCCAAACAGTAGAAAGCACCAGACACTAAGAGGCAATAGTAGCAACAACTTAGCTTGAGCCAATTGTCTGGTGTTTTCTCTTATTATCTACTGTTTTGGCTAATTATGTTAGAAAAATGTTAGCTAGGGAGGCATACGGTCACATGCCCTTAAATATGGCCCCCGCTCCGGCTCCTCTTTTCTTCTTGACAATGGGCGAGAGATAATTAATATTCCATATTTGGTTACGCTGGAAACATAACCAATAACGGTTCAAGTCCTGTGTTGAGATTACATATGGGGAAATGGGACGCCAGTGATGCCTGATAGTGAGCCAGAAAATGCTTTTTGTGTCAAATGTGGCAATGAACTTGCTGAGGGCGACAAGTTCTGTGGCAAGTGCGGAACCCCAACACAATCTACTCTAGCAGCTTCCGTACCGAGCCACAGGGGTGACCAGCAGTTGCTTCCATCAATGTATTTCGGTCTCATTCAGCTCTGCTCTGGGGTAGTTATAGTCTCGTTCTTTCTCCCATGGCTTGATCTTGTCCTGGCTAAGCCCAGTGGTTGGGATGTCGTTAGATCGGGGGTCTCGTGGCATGTTCTCCTTGCTGTGACACCTCCAATTGCGGCGTTGGCGGTATCATTTCTCTTAAAACTGCTTTACCGAGATCCAGCAAGGATTAAGACCTACTACACATGGATCGAGATTGTCAGTTCATTCCCGATAGTCGCCTTCGTAGTGATCGTAATCCTAATTGGCAAGAATTTCGGAACGGATAGCTTCAAGGCGATTCTCGAGAATCTTCTCGATTTGGTGAAAGTGGTTGGAATCGGAGGCTGGGGAACAGTACTCGGCTTAATCGGAATTGACATTCTCACAAGTCGACTTTACAAAGAGGGACTTCGCAGCCTCGGGATGCCAAGTGATGATGACATCAGCGAGCCAGGCTTGTTCAATCAGGTTGCAGATGCCATAGTCGAGGGGCGAGAGAGATCCTATGTACTCGGTTCAGCATCGGTTGGTGATCTTCAGAGAATACGAGAGAAGATTAAGCAGGTCATCCCGACGAATCCCGCAAATTGCATTGTATGTGATGACAAGCTGACGGGGGACTGGAAGACGAGCGATGAATGTCGTCAGACTGGATTGTGTCGGGATTGTTTTTCAAGCTATCTATCGAGGTTGTAAAGTGCACAGGGCCACGGAGGGTTCATTATGATGACTAAGTATGCGACAATATCCATTGTTTTAGTACTGGCTCTTCACTCTTTACATTGTGGCGATAACGATAGCAATAAGGCCGAACAGTCCCCCCGTTTAATAACGCCCATCAAAATCGCTGGCAGATATGGATACGTTAATGAAAGAGGCAACATAATCGTACAGCCTGAGTATAAATATACCAGCAGGTTCGAATGTGGATTGGCTGCCGTAGAAACTGAAGGAAAGTGGGGCTTTATTGACATTACCGGCAACGTGGTCATCGAACCCAAATTCAATTCGGTCGGGGGCTTTTCAGGTAATGGTCTGGCCGCTGTTTCGATATTGAAAGAGAATAATGATCAATGGGGCTTCATTGACAGATCAGGCAATACCATTGTCGAACCGCAATACAGATATGCCGGAACTTTCTCTGACGGGCTGGCACCTGTGTGCGTTGGAGAGAAATGGGGTTATATTGATTCACTGGGGAAACTAGTAGTCGACACTATCTTCAAGTATGCAGGCCCATTTCGTGAAGGGCTGGCAAACGTGCAACTTGATGCTGGGTACGGGTACATAAATAGATCTGGCGATGTAGTGATTCGTATTGAGACTCCGTCCACCCAATGTAATGAAGGACTCCTGCCGGTTCGTGTTGGATTCCTTTGGGGATTCATGAATAAACAGGGGGAAGTAGTTATAGATGCGAGCTGGGAGGCTGTCGGATATTACAAGGAAGGGCTCGCTCCAGTAATGCGAAATCTCAAGTGGGGCTATATTGATGGAAACGGTAATACAGTGATTCCGCAGCAATTCGATGGCGCCGGGAACTTCTCCGAAGGTTATGCACCAGTTAATATTGGTGGTAAGTGTTCGCTCCAGTATCTTGCGGCCACAGTATCTGGCGGCAACTGGGGCTATATTGACAGAAGAGGTGAATTCTTTATCAATCCGCAGTTCTCTTACGCATGGCCTTTTGAGAACGGCTTCGCCACAGTGACAATAGGCGGTTGGCCTGCATTGCGCGGTGGTGGTATTCTTGGTGGCAAGAAAGGGTACATTGATAGAACCGGTCGCCTGCGCCTTATTGAGCCGATTATTAGTTATCCATTGGGCGGGAAAGAGTTCAGTTCGCTCTATCCCATCCGGGTTGAGAACAAATGTGGTTACATCGATCAATCTGGAAATGTGGTAATTGAACCACATTTTGCAGGAGCTTATGATTTCAAAAACGGCTTTGCAGTTATAAAACGACCAGACGAGACTTATAACTATATTGATGGAATAGGATTCGAATTCCCCGGCGAGGGATATTTTGAGGCTAGAAATTTTTCTGAAGGGATGGCCGCTGTATCCCCTAAGACGATGGGCCACCGCTTATGGGGTTTTATTGACTGGAGCGGTGACTTGGTCGTCGATTATCGATTTCATGAAGTCCATGATTTCCATGAAGGTCGGGCTCAAGTTAAGATCGGTGATAAGTACGGTTTCATTGATAAAGCGGGTAGACTGATTGGCGAACCGACGTATCATCTAACAGGTGATTTCAGCGAAGGACTGGCGCAAGTGCTAGTGGATACAAAATGGGGTTATATTGATACGACGGGGGCTATGGTTGTACGGCCGCGGTTCAGAGAGGCAGGGAAATTCCACGACGGTAGAGCGTTGGTCTGTATCGGCAGCAAGTATGGTTATATTGACAGAAGCGGGGAAATCATTGACGAATTGAAATACAACTTGGCTTTTGAGTTCTCTGAGGGACTGGCGTGTGTTAGCTTGGGCGAACGGTGGGCATATATCGATACCGCAGGGCGAACAGTGATAGACTGTCAATTCGATGATTGCGGCCCTTTTTCTGAGGGACTGGCAATGATAGAGATCAACGGCAGACGCGGCTTTCTTGACACGACCGGCAAGGTAGTAATCCCGATTGAATTTGATAATTTTCCTACTGAAAAGATGGCGGTATTTACCAATGGACTCGCTTGCGTCAGTAAGAATGAAAAATTCGGATATATCAACCACGACGGAGCTTTCGTCATCCAGCCGATGCTAATTTTCCCCGGTAGAGTCTATGACAGTTTGGTTTACGTCAGAAAGTTGGATACGCAGGGTTATATGGATCGGGGTGGACGATTTGTTTGGAGCGAGCCGGTAGCACAATAATCGGTTGACGTGTTCGCACGGCAGGAGAAGTACTGGTGAAGGAGACAAAAATGAAACAACTACTTACTGTAATGGGCCTTCTGACGGCCATCACTCCCTTCATGCTGATTGGCTGTGGAAGCAGAAGTGTCTCTTCAATCGACGGTAAAGTAATTGATGTCAATGGGTTTCCTCTGGCAAATGTCACGGTGAAGGCCAATCAGATCGAGGCGATCAAGGGTTATGAAGCAGTTCAAGCTGATACCGACAAAGAGGGGGTTTTTACATTGCGGGGAATGTTCCCTCAGTCCAAATATGTTATTACAATTGAGGGAGAAAAATGGATAGCAGCACGATGTGATACAATTGAGAGTGGACCAGCGGAAGAAACCAAATTGCTGACGGTCCCTCTCGCCGTTGATCTGGCTGTAACACGGGAGGGCAGCTTGGTCATCGATCTTGAGACCGGGACCAGCCGCTTTGAGAAGACGACAGAAGGGTATATTGACGACACTGAAACAAATCTCGAATGGTATATCTTTCAGGAAACAATGAACTGGTTTGATGCTTCCTCTTCAATTTCCTCTTTGGGGAATGGCTGGAGGCTTCCAACGCTAAATGAACTGCGGAAACTGTATGTGAAGGGGCTGGGAGTTCATAATATCGATCCGTTGTTCGGCATAAACGACAAGGCACAAGGTTGCACGGTGTGGTCAAATGATCTAACCCGACTTCCATTCGGTCTCAATGTGTCGATCGGTTTCAATTTTGAATGGGGAAAAGAAACACACAGGCCGGGCTCTCGCGCTGGCTTGAATGCCGATCATACCTCTCAGGTCTCTTTCGCTGTCAGAAATTTGGAAGGTCCCGAAATTGAAAGACAGTCGGTTCCAGAAGCATCCAGTCAATCTCCTGAACAAGTTGTTAGAATCAAAACAATCGCGGACCTTGGACCGCCGCCTGCTATTGCGAAAAAACCATCAGTCAATGCCCCAGTTGAGGTAGAAAGAGTGAGCCGAGAATTACCGCTACCTCCAACCGTTGATGTCAAATCTGCTGATCAACTCCAAGAGGATCCAGAAATAAAAATTGATGAAGAGGAGGTACTTCCAAGCCCTGACGAATTCATTCCGGTCGAAATCACGGCCGAAATGATTTATGAACATCCGCCGGAGTATCCTCGTCTGGCACAGACAGCCGGTGTGAAAGCGGTCGTCTGGGTTAAGGCCTTGGTCGATAAGAACGGCAACGTGCGTAACGCTATGGTATTAAAGTCGTCCGGCTCCAAGGCAGGTTTTGATGAAGCGGCATTAAAGGCAGCATATAAATGTAAATTCACGCCTGCCATACAAAATGGGAGGCCGGTTGCCGTTTGGGTAGGATACCAAGTTGAATTTAGTATGTCTGATACAAAATAGGGTCTTGCTATATCGAAATCGGCATTTGCCTGGGATTTTGACAAGTCCGGGCATATTGAGCTACCTTTCGTTCAGTGTTCAGTCATAAATATGGCTGACCAATTAGCCTTTCCCGGCAGTTGAATTCCCTCCTGAATACCCTAGGCTGAAACAGTCAAAATCAAAAATCGCACCATTACAATCCAAAAACAGGAGGTTTTCATGCCTACAAATCTGTATGATGCACACCGGCAGTGGGCTTTACGCCCTCCGGATAAGCAATTTTTATTGACTACGTAAGCTTCCCTGTCAAGTGGACACTTCATAAGTAGAGTTTTTGACAGTTTGTTGTTCACGGAAGACCGTCGGAGGGAGACCGCCCAAGGCGTCATGG